>JAVRKN010000006.1:18182-22539 GCA_031962405.1 Athalassotoga sp.
GCAAATGGCAAATACAGTGTGACGAGTGATCAGTAAAGGCGAAAACGGTGATTAGGGAATAGAGATTAGGGAATAGAGATTAGAGATTAGGGATTAGAGATTAGACATTAGGGATTAGTGAGTGGTAAGTTGGCGAAGGACATGATGCCACTAAGAAGTAAAAATCATTTGCAAAAGTTTAGAATTTGATTTATAATACTCTTTGGACGGTATTTTAATCACAAGATACTTTTCAATCAACCCTTGAAATCGTTTTAAAAAAATAAATTTGAAAGGGGATTAGATTATGAAAAAATTTTTTCTTTTTAGTTTGATTGTAGTTTTGATCGGGACATTTTCTGTTGGATTTGGGATGAGCCTTTTCAATTCACCTGATAACTGGTATCAGATAAATTTTCAATATGAAAGCGGAGCTTTGAAAGTACTTTTTAACACAATTCAATATGGGCACAACACGACAAATTTCGATTACGTTGCTAATGGTGGAGAAAGTATTCTCTTCCCAGTTGAAAGGTATTCAGTGGATTTAACATTTCTAAAAAACAACGAATTGATCTTTTTGTATCAGCCTTTAAACATTCAGACTGAAGGCATAATTACAGAACCAATAACGATCTCCTATCAAACTTTTCCTGCAAGTAGTGTGATGACTTACGATTACGGCTTCTCTTTCTGGAGAATAAGTTACCTCTATGATTTTGTGAATACAGATCATGCAAAATTAGGAATCGGCCTTTCTATTCAACTGAGGAATGCATCCATAATTTTTCAATCTTTAGACGGAAAATACGCGGTTGTGAGTGAAAACCTTGGACCTGTTCCTATACTCAAGTTAAAAGGTCAATACAACTTCGATAACGGCATGTACATAGGGACAGACATAGATGGGTTTTACGCATCGAGCAAATTCTTCAACGGTGCTAATTTCGATTTCACCGGCTCGATACTTGATGCCTCTTTGAGTGTCGGTTTTAGAAACACGGATTATCTTGACACATTTGCCAACGTAAGGTTTTTAGGAGGAAGTGCTGTCGGGACTTCTCAATATCCGACAGTGCCTCAAACAGATGGATATACTTCGAACTATCTTGGTACAATGACATTCACGTTGGGGTTCAACGTTCATTGAGGTGATTTTGATGAAAAAATACAAATTTTTGATTTTGATGCTTGCTTTATTCACAATTGCATCTGTTTCTTTCGCTCATGCTCCAATAGTTTCAACGATGTCAGGATCGGACATATCAAATGCGATTCCCATAAATAACATAGAGATATCTCAGGTTTTATACAAAGTCCTCGATCACAACGGCAGTTTTGTGTGGATAACCTTTGAAGGCAAAAAGGGCCAAAGTCTCTATTTTCAACCTGGCGTTCCAAAGATAGACAAATTCAAAGATTTGAAGCCAGAAGTCGTCATAATCGGTCCCGGACTACCAAAAGTTCATAATTTGCCATTTGAAATACCATCCGGAACAGGCGCACTTGTTTTCACATCAAACGGCACACCGACGGTCTTTTATGAGCCTGTAACGGACACATACTCTTGGATATACTTCAATAAAACCATAACGCTTCCCGAAACGGGAAGGTATTACTTGGTCTCCTTCTTTCCTCCAGATGGCCAAGCAGGAAATCTTTTCATAGCCGTGGGCACGATAGAACAATTTACTCCGCAGGATATAGTAAATGTTTTTAACATGCTTCCGCAGATAAGAGCATTTTACGGCCTTTCGGGTCTTCCAGGATGGATGAATGCGGTGATAGGAATCTCAGCAGTTGGGTTGATCTTTTTAATAGCCATGATTTTGAGGTGATATGAATGGATTTTTACTCTGAATTAAAATCAAATCTTTACGCAGGTCGAAAGCAAGAAACTGTTGAGATCGTCATATCGGCACTTGAAAAAGGAATGGATGTAATCGAACTCTACAAAATGTTTTCTAAAATTCTAAACGAATGGGACTGTGATTACGAAAAAGAACCATTATGCATATGGAAGGAACACCTGATGTCTTCTATTGTCAGAACTTCTATCGAATGCACCTACCCTTACATAATTAAATCGAAAGTGCCTGATACAGGTCTAACCTGTGCAACTTTTTGTCCACAGGAAGAAGAGCATGAACTCGGCGCGAGGATGAGTGCGGACATTTTCACAATCAACGGCATAAAAACTATCTTTGTGGGAAAAGAAGTTCCATTTGATGCCTTCATCGAAGCGGTAAAGGTAGAGAAGTTTGATATGATATCTATAAGCATAACGAACTACTACAATCTTGTATATCTTTGTAAGTTCATAGAAGGGTTAAAAAAATATTCTCCTCAAACGAAGATAATTGCCAGCGGTCGTGCATGCGTTAAAAATCCAGAATACACGAAAAAATGCGGATCGGACTTTTTGTTCACCAATTTTGACGAACTTGTTGAATTTTTAAAAGATGTGAGGGAATCAAAATGAGTTTACCTTTCAAAATAGCTTTAAGGTTTATAAGATACAACAGATCTCAATCGATCTTCATAATCTTAAGCATAGCAATAGGGATATCCGTCCAAATATTCATAGGCCTTTTGATCCAAAGCCTTCAAGCAAGTCTGGTACAAACAACGATAGGTAATTCTTCGCAAATAACGATCGTATCCAAACTTCAAGGCACCCCAATAAGCAGTTGGGATGGAATAATTCAAAAAATAAACTCAGATCCTGCTTACAACAAAGACATAAAATACGTTTCTCCATCTGTTGATACGCCTATCTTCATTTCGGAAGGGTCTGCTATAAATTCACTTTTGTTAAGAGGATTTGATTTCAAAGCATCAGATCCTATCTATCACTTCAAATCACACCTCATAGAAGGATCTCTTCCAACTAATGACAACGAGATAATGATAGGGAAACAATTTGCAAAAGATGCAAATTTAAGCGTTGGAAAGACTGTAACGGTCTTCACGGCAAAAAGGCAATTGAAAATTTTAAAAATAACAGGTATATTCGATTTCAACGTTTCATCTTTAAACTCTTCTTGGGCGATTTCAAATTTGCAAACGGCACAAAATGTTGGAGGCTTTGGAAACAACGTAAGCAGTATAGAGATGCAAGTTGTGAACGTTTTTGATGCCAAAAAGATTTCTGAGGAAATTTCTCAAACGCTTAACGACACTTCGATAAAGGTTGAAAATTGGGAAGATCAAAATGCCGATCTTCTTACAGGCCTCCAAGGACAAAGCATTTCAAGCATAATGATCCAGGTTTTCGTAATAGTTGCAGTTACCCTTGCGATAGCAAGCGTGCTTGCCATAACAGTTCTCCAAAAGTCAAAAGAAATAGGGATATTGAAGGCAATGGGCCTTACAGATGGGAAAACGGGCCTTGTATTTTTGTTTCAAGGTTTAATTCTTGGAATCATAGGTGCTTTCGCAGGAGCCGGCCTTGGACTTGGACTTTCTTTCATGTTCGCAAAGTTTGCAGTTAATTCAAATGGGACACCAGTTGTGCCACTCGAGATAAATTATTTCTTTGTTCTTATCTCAATGATAATAGCAGTGAGCGCTTCAATAGCGGCATCCATAATACCCGCGCGAAATTCAATAAGCCTTGATCCAATAGAGGTGATAAGAAATGGCTAAGATATTGGAATTAAAAAACGTGAATAAATTTTACAAAGTTTCAAAGATGAAATTTCAGGTACTTCACGATGTAAATTTATCTTTTGATGAAGGATCTTTTAATTCAATAATAGGACCTTCAGGATCCGGAAAGACCACTCTGATGAACATCATGGGGATTCTTGATAAACCAGACTCAGGTGAGATAACCATAGACGCAGAAAGAATAGACAAAGTTGAAAAGAAAAGACTCGCTTACATAAGAAACCAGAAAATAGGATTTGTCTTTCAATTTCATTATCTTCTGCCGGAATTCACCATATACGAAAATGTTTTGATACCATATCTCATGAAAGATTCAAAACCATCAAAGGAAATTTTAAAAAGGGCAGATGAACTTATAGATCTTGTGGGTGTCTCTAAAATAAAAAACAACATGGCAACTGAGGCCTCAGGAGGTCAGCAGCAAAAAACAGCCATAGCAAGAGCTTTGATGAACAATCCAAAGATAATACTTGCAGATGAACCGACGGGGAATCTCGATTCTCAAAGCACAGAAGATATATATGCGCTCTTAAGGCGGATAAACAAAGAATATAACACAACGTTTATCATAGTAACGCATGACAGAAGAATAGCAGAAAGAACTGATAGAATAGTAGAAATACTTGACGGAAGAATTGTATCGGACATCAAAGGCGTTTGATCGTTGATTTTGATAATTATATCTGTGCGATGGCCTGATATCGAT
>JAVRKN010000007.1:0-20985 GCA_031962405.1 Athalassotoga sp.
GGGCATCATGTCCTCCGCCTTACCGATCACTAATCCCTAATCTCTAATGCCTAATCCCTGTATTTGCCATGCGCCATATGCTATAAGCGATGTGCTCTGATCCGTTGACTTTATTCTTGTTGAGTACTTTCTCCACTTATGCCAAGATTTTTCATTTTAGTTTTGTACGCATCAAGCACATCTGTCATCGTTATTATACCAAGAAAAGCACCGTTAAGCACAACTGGCACCCATGTGCTTTTGTTCGTGTTCATAATTTCCCATGCTTCTTCCATAGAGGCATTTGGTCTTATCGATGGAGTGCCGGGTTTCATGTGATCTCTTACGGTACCATCGCTAAGATTGTAAATATCGTAGAGGTAAATTGCTCCGAGAAATTTTCCTTGGTTTGAAACTGCAAGAGACGAGACTGAATTTTGTGTCATCATCGCTTTCGCCTGGCTTATTGTGGCATCGGGATGGATTGAAAGATTTCTGAACTCTCCAATATCTGAAACTTTTAAATTCGTTAAAAGCGGTAAATTGTATTCTCCAGCATGAGCCGGAGAGTCTTTTCTTGTTGGTACTTGGGCTCTGTATATGGTGTAATCGCCAGAGACAAGATATGAAATGGAGATGGCTATCATCTCTGCAGGTAAAAGTTGAAGACTGCCTGTCATCTCAACGACCATGAGAATGACAGAAACCGGGATTTTACCCGCTGCACCGTAAAAGGAAAGCATGCCAACTATGACAAATGGTGCGATACTTGGCACTATGTTTGGTATCAACATGTGAAAGATCAATCCAACGTCTGCGCCTATGAAAGCGCCAGTAAACATGCCTGGAGCAAAGAGGCCTCCGCTTCCACCAGATCCTACTGTGAATGAAGTCGTTAAAATCTTAACAAATGGTATTGAAAAGAGTATGACGATCACAGGTATTCCAAATGTCGGTATAATCTCAAATCTTTGATCCATTAAAATCTGTACCCATCCATAACCGCTTGCCATTATTTCTGGGAAAAGCAATGCTATGAGGCCTGTAAAAAGTGCGCCAATTGCCGGCTTGAAATACCTGCTGATCTTCATGTTTGAAAATTTATCGTGGACGTAATAAAAGATTTTCGGGTAAAGTATTGCCATAAAGCCAGTTACGACGCCAAGGACGGCATAAAGGGGCAATCTCATTGGATTAAATGGTGAGAGATAATAACCAAATATGGGTGTAAAACCGTAAAAAATTCCAACAATTGAATATGCCACTGCAGAGGCAACTATGGCTGGATATATGACGTCCGGTTCGAAATCACGCTTGTAAAGAATTTCAGAGGCTATTAGAGCGCCCGCTATCGGCGATTTAAAAATAGCGCCTATTCCTGCACCTATGCCGATGGCAACCAATCTTCTTCTGTCTTCCGAGTTCAATTTGAAAATGTCCGCGACCATCGAACCAAGGCCTGCCGATATCTGTGAACTCGGCCCTTCTCGGCCCGCACTGCCTCCAGATCCTATCACAAGTGCAGAGGCTATAAGTTTTAAAGGTGCAACGCGCCATCTTATGCGTCCCTGTCCTCTGTGATAAGACTCTATGGCTTTACTGTCACCTTCGGCTTCTGGTGCGAATTTGTAAACTATCAAGGCAGAGATAAACGCTCCCAATATAACAACGGCGGGTATGAGATACATCCTATCGACTGAATAATTCAAGATGCCACCATCGCTTATCGTGCGCGGCACCTTCATGCCAAGGAGGTACCCAAGGAAAAAGTCTTCAGAAAGTTGTGTGGCAAAATAAAGCAAAGTTGCGGCAAACCCGCTCAAAGTTCCAAGTACTATACCCAGTATTAGCCATTTTCCAAAATATGAAAGATTCGAGATTTTGAATCTCGATAATTTCTTGAAAAAAGTCATCATTGCGCTTTGAAAATTACCCTTTCTCTTAAGGTTAGGTATTGGCCAAATTCACCAGGCTTTGGAGAACGACCGTTAAATGGTACGAAAAATTCTACCGTCCATATTTTGCCCTTTTGTTCTATCTCCCACTCATTTTCTATCAACGGTTTTTCGAGAAAGATGAGTTTGAAAATGTAGCCTTCTATCGATTTGCCAAGTTCAAATTTGTCATTTACCATCTCTGATTTTGAGATTTCAAATCCCCCTGGTGAAATTGAATTGGCAACTTTTAAAAATTCATCGTCTATTTTTTCATCCGTTGACAACAAAAAGAGTCCTGCCCTGTCTATTATTCCTGTCGGCAAAGCCTGACCGAAGGATAACTTCATTCTTTGATGAAACCCTTCAGTCATCTTGAAATTTATGCCAGTCCTTCTCATGAGCCTTTCAATCATTCTCATGGTTTCATGATTTGAAAGATACCTCAGAAGTCCGGTACGTTTGTAATGAAAAAGGTATTTCATCTTGCAATGCTTTCTTGTATCACGTTGTTGATATCAAATTTCTGGCACACACCACAGCCGGTGCATCTATCTCTGCAATCAGGGGTCAACTTTGCATTTAGAGATTTCAAATGTTCGGACCACAGGAAACCTTTCGAAACTCCAGAATCGACGAAGTCCCACGGAAATGGATCTTTGAAGGATTTTGCGCCCATGATCTTGTTAAGGTCTATTTTTTTGTTTTCAAAAATTTTCATCCATTTATCAGGGTTAAAGGCCTCGTCCCAATCTGCAAAGATGAGATCCTGCTTTTCTGCTTCTTCTATGATCTCTCCAACATTTTGGTCTCCCCTTGAAAGCACTCCTTCTATGAGTGCCTTGTACGGATCGGTAAAACTCAATTTTGCAAACCTTCTTGTCCAGTTTAAAAGTTTAAACCTCCTGAAGGCCTCATCCGGCATTATTTGAGCGTCAAATTGAAATGGCGTGTGAGCCTTTGGAACAAAAACGCCTATTGTTGCCGAGATTTCATGGAAGCCCAAGCGTTTTATCTTGTCCAGCATTTCTCCTATGGCTTTAACATCCTCGTCTGTTTCAGTTGGAAGTCCAATCATGAAGTAGAGTTTTATTTTATCCCATCCATTGTCCCGTGCCATTCTTGCCGCAGAAAAGATGTCTTCCTCACTTATACCTTTGTTTATGACATCTCTCAATCTTTGCGTGCCCGCTTCAGGCGCTATCGTTATCCCACTTTTTCTTATCGTGCCTATGGCTTTTGCGATCTCAACTGTAAAGGCATTTGCACGTGTGGAGGGTATCGAAAGAGAGGTGTCTTTTATGCCTTTAAGCATGGAAGTGGTTTCTTCTATTTGGCTGTGATCCGCACTGCTCAAAGAAAGCAAACTCAATTCTTCATATCCCGTCTTTCTGATTATTTCTTTGGATATTTCGAAAATATCTTCAGCGCTTCTTTCGCGTACTGGTCTGTATATCATGCCAGCCTGGCAAAATCTGCAACCGTTCGTGCATCCTCTCATTATTTCAACAACGCCTCTATCGTGCACAATCTCAGTGTATGGAATTATCTGATCAATAGGGGCCCATTCAATTTTCATCTCTGAGATAACTCTTTTTCTAACTTTTCCCTTGTATTCTGGCACGTAAACGCCGTCTATTTCACTGAGCAATTTAAGTTTTTCGGAACGAGATCTGCCTTTTTTAATTGCGGCAAGCATTTCTATCGTTGCCTCTTCGCCGTCTCCGATAAGAAATGCATCTATGAAATTCTCCATCGGAACGGGATTAAAAGCGCAAGGTCCCCCTGCTATGACAATCGGATCATCGTCAGATCTTTCAACTCTTTTTAATGGAATATTTCCAAGCCTTAAGGATCTTAAAACATTTGGATACGACATCTCATATTGGAGGGTAAAGCCTATCACGTCAAATTCATTTATTGGGGTGTAAGTTTCGTAAGCATAGAGTGGGATATCGTTGTCATTCATGGCTTGTTGCATGTCAAACCAAGGCAGATAAGACCTTTCGCACTTTGCAAAATCTGTTTTGTTTACTATATCGTAAAGGATTTTCACGCCAAAATGGGACATTCCCACATCGTAAAGATCTGGGAAAATAAGACACATCGAAACTTGAGCCTCTTTTTTTATGGCGTTGTATTCGTTGCCGATATACCTGCTGGGTTTCTCGACCTTGTCAAGAATACCAACAAGTTTTTTCAGCACACTTGAGTGTTTTTTATCTCTCATTTACTTATCACTGATTATTTCTTCAGTTTGCCTTCTGTCCGCTCTTTCGTTTCTTCTCACTTTGGAAGTTAACCTGTTCGACCACTTACCGCATCTATCGCCCCAGTAGGCTATTGTTTCACCATTTTCTATGACTTCGTAAACTTCACAGTTATTTGCACATCCATCGCAGTAAAAAACGCGCGTTTTGTGCTCGAGTTCGGTGACTTTGAAGCCCTTGAAATTCGTCTTCTGCCCTGTTATCTCAACTTCTCTTTTCGCCAGCATGGCGACTCCCCATGCACCCATGAGTTTGTTATTTTTGGGGACGATGACTTCCGCTCCAACGGCATTTTCAAAGGCCTTTACTATGCCTATGTTTTCAGAAACTCCGCCTTGAAAAACAAATTTTGGAAGCAATTCCTTTCCGCGCGCAAGGTTGTTCAAGTAATTTCTGACAAGACTCTCAGAAAGTCCCGCTATTATATCTTCGGCAGTTGCCCCCATCTGTTGTTTGTGAATCATATCAGATTCGGCAAAGACGGTACATCGGCCCGCTATTCTGACAGGGTTTGTGGCTCTTAACGCGTATTCTCCAAATTTTTCTATGCCAACTCCTATTCTTTCGGCCTGATGATCGAGGAAGGATCCTGTTCCAGCGGCACATACGGTGTTCATTGCAAAATCTGTGACAGCGCCATTTCTTATGAAAATTATCTTCGAGTCCTGTCCTCCTATTTCAAAGATCGTTGATACATCTGGCACTTCATGAATTGCAGCGTATGCATGGGCAGAAATCTCATTTTTTATGATATCAGCACCCACAACGACGCCTGCAAGTTGCCTTCCGCTTCCGGTTGTCCCAACGGCTATAACCTCTATATCGCCAAATTTTGAGGTGATAACGTTGTACGCCTCTATCATGCCTGCTTTTATGGTGTCGATTGGATTTCCCTTTGTTCTAATGTACAAGCCTTCTATTATCTCATCATTTTCATCTATGAAAATAACCTTCGTTGTAACTGAACCAACGTCTATTCCCAAAGCAACCTGTTTTGACAATTCTTTCACCTCTTTAATCTTTAACCGTTACGGACTCTGCTTTAATTTTTGCTTCGTCCGTTTTGATCTGTTTCCTGCTTTTTATCATATCGACAAAAGCCTCAAGCCTTGTAACAAATCCTGCCTCTCCAGTTTGCTCATCGAAAGCAAGGCTTAAAACTGGAATGTCATAATCTTCGCTTACCTTCGTCAATATCTCCTTTGCGGCAGTTTCAGGCAAACAGCCAAATGGCTGAGCCTGGATGACACCATCGTAACCTGCTTTCTTGTAAAGAATGGTATTCATTATGCTTTCTTGGCCGTCTCCGCCTATGAAAAAGTCAAGGTATCCTTTGTTAACCTCGAGCATGTGTGCCTTATGAGATTTCGCCTTTATGAGCCTGTCTAAGGTCCAGTTTGTGACTCTCAGAGATCTGTCTACATCGACTCCCATGTAAGCCAACTTCTTTTCTATTTCAAGATTATTGCTGTAATCCATAAGTATGTAAGCCTCACCTACAAGGCCTATCTTTGGAAGATCGTCACGCTCAACATGGGGATTTTTCTCCATCTTTTCCAATTCTTCATTCAATATTTTTTTAATTGCCTTGACTTTGTTCGGAGCATGCCTTATCCTTTCAACGGCTCCGTTGAAGATTTTTTCCGTTGATCCTGAAACTTTTTCTCTTGGGATGAGATGATAAAGTTTTTTCTCGAGTTGTTCAAGCGCATAAACTTTCCATCCCGCTATGACAAAGGCTTTCACGACGGTCCATGGTGCGTGCCATCCGGTTAGTTTTATGAGTTTCTTGAAAAATCTCGGAATGCCTTTGTAAAGTGGCGGATAAATGCCCTCGACATTTACAACTTCAAAATTGGTAAAGCCTTTGTCTCTCAAGATTTTGTAATACAATGGACTGTAATAGCCAAATCTGCAAGGTCCATAGCTTTCAAGAGAGACCATTTTGAAATACCTATCAGGATTCTTCGCAAGCACCCTTTCGAATTGTCCCAAAAGTATTTTAAATGGAAAACACATGTACTCTGGAGAGTTAGAGACACCCTCTTTTATGGTTTCGTTGTTTGTTGGTTCTGGTATTATGACGTCGTATCCAAGTATCTGGAAGAAACTTTCAAATGCCGCGTACGTGTACCCCATTCTCGGTACCGTGTAAGTTATCCGCTTGCGCGACAAGACCATCACCTCTTTTCACGCGTATCAGGTCGATGAATGCTTCTATTCTCGTTACAAGTCCCGCATCTCCCGTTTGTTCATCGACTATTATGTGCATCACAGGCTTTCCAACCTCTTTTGAATAGAGATCGAGTAATTTTTGGTATATAGAACTTATGCCACAATTAAAAGATGATATGCTTATAACGCCATCCACATCTGGCGAATCTATGTAATACATGCCGCCTTTTGCCGCGGCATTCGCCTGATACCAAAACAGATCCTTTATCATGTATTTGGAATAATGCTTGTAAACTTTTGGATCTAACATATCAGTCGTAACTATGCCGACGCCCGCATCTTCAAGTTTGGATATGACGTCTCCATTGGTATAGGTATCATAGACATCGTAAGGAAATCCCGCAAGTGCAACGGTGTAACGCTGCTTTTGAACAGGCTTTTTTATCAACGCCTCAAGATCGCGTATATTTTTCACGACATCAAGAAAAGTATGGCCAGATCTTAAAGACTTCACGGCAAGTTTCTGGTACCTTATGCCCGTCTTAACGGCTGCCCTTATCCTTTCATCCGAATCTCCAAGTTGCCTTCCTATTTCTTCAAATGCCTCGAAGATCGGTTTTTCTCCCTGTCGCGTGTAAAAGGTTGCCGTTAAAATCCTTTTTGCATCGCTCACAAAGGCACTTTTCATGAGATCTGGCAGGGCTGCCAATTTTGGACATGTGTACTTGTATTTTTCCTCGCTTGCAATTCTTGGAACAAAAACGAGATCAACGTCCTTTTTGTCGAGCAAATATTTGACATGACCATGGAAAACTTTTACAGAAATGCATATATCGTCAACTGAATGAGAAACGCCCAAATTTATGATCTCTTTGTTTGTCGGAATTGACAATTTTATATCATGGCCCAGCGATGAAAAGAACCCATACCACATTGGATAATAAACGTAAAAATACAAAGCCCTTGGAATTCCTATCTTCAAAGTCTACCACCTCTATTCACAAACACAAAATATTTTACCACAAAGTCAATTAAAATGATAAAGAGCGCTATTGCGCTCTTTATCATTTGGTTTAAAATTCGATCAATGTCCAGATTGAGCGGCCAAATTCCATAGATACATGAATTGTTCCAAAGATCCTCCACCGATCTTTCCAGTTTGGGGCACGCCTATATCGTACTTGGATATCGTCGAAGAGGATGGGTTCGTTTGTTGAAGTGCATTCACAAGCATGTTCCAGTCAGTCATGTTGACGTATCCATCGTTGTTGAAGTCGGCTCGAGAATAAATGGAGTTGACAGTCTTAAAGATGGGGACAAAGAACCAATTGCCGTAAGATTCAAATTTCCATGCCGGCACATTTCCAGATGCGTACTCTTGAGGCGTTACCCACGGCTGCAGCCAGTATCCGTGCATGCCCCAACTTGTGCCCCAAGAATTTCTTACTATCCAAACGTTGTAAGTCTGACCGTTGGATGCGACGTAGTTGTTTATCCATCCGACGATTTGAACGGCATGACCGCCAACGTATGGGTTAGAACTTGATCCAGGATTAACTGGAACATAAACGCCGCTTGAATAGTAATCAAAACTTGCTGGCACAAGGAATGAAACGCTGACAGAGCCGTACTTCATTATCATCGTCTTTATGGCGTTTATGTACTGGTCATAACTTACATTGTAAAATTGAGCCTCTTCTGGTGCGCTAAGCAACAAAAGCGTGCCTTGGGAATACACAAGATCCTTTTGCCAGTTTGGATTTTGAGGATCCCATTCAATCCACGGCGAATTCTCGTAAGATATCGTCGGAAAATCAGTAGCCGGTGGTATTCCATACCTGATGGCGTTGTACATCGAAAAATATTGGTTTCCTCCGGCATCGTAATTTGAATCCTGTATGATCCATCCATTTGCGGCAGACAAAAGATTCCAGTCTACATCATGGTACCCAACGAATTGGGTTGAAAGTACAGGTATGTTGGATGGAGAGACGACTCCCTGCATGGCAAGGGCCGTTTCAAAGGTTTCTGTCGTTGAAAAGGCCCAGCATGTACCATGGTACCCCTGATCTTTAACGGGGGTAACGTAAGAAATGCCGGGATATTGAACGAATTGGTTGCTGAGATCGTATGCGGTTGGAAGATTCGATGCATTCATCGTGAGTGGATTGAACATCGTGTAAGAGCCCATGAGCATGTCATCGGTGGTCGTTAATTTTCTCGTCAGGAAGGCGGAAACGAAATCCTTTGGTAAAGGCCTCCATCCGTTCATAACTGACAATTGGCCAATGGTTTTCCCGTTGAAACCGTTGAGCGCTGCAGACCACGGTAGGGCAAGTTGAGAATTCTCTGCATTTATTGCCTCAACAACGGCCGTGCTAACGACAGTTTGGGTATTCAAAGAAAGGCCAAATGCAAAGGCCGAAACCAAGATCAAAGTTACAATCACAAATATCATCTTTTTCATATCGCTCACCTCACTCACTGTGCCGCACTGTTAACGGCAACGACTGGCACAGATCTCAAGATCACAACGCCGTCTATGTTCCTTAGAGAGTTATCTTTAAAGACTGGATTGAGATTGCTGTAACCTTCGTAACCGAAGTATCCTTCGTAGACTATGCCAGCATATGCGTAAGAACCAGTGTACGTTGCGGGCACAGTGCATTGAATTTGGACGGCTATATCAGTTGCCGAAGATGCAGGCACGGCACCAGGAACAGGATTCACAAAACCTCTGTACACGGTCAATATGCCACTTTCTGGATCGTATTTGTAAGTCGAAAGGTTAACCTTTCCTGCAATCATGTCTGGGAATGAAACGTTGTTAAGTTGAAGGCCCGGAGCAAGTTGGACTGAGAACTGCATGTACATGAGCCCGTTATTCGTCGTTACATCCGTGTGATCCACGTTGTCATTGACTATCTCATGCGTGCCCGAGGCATATGCCGTGAGATTTGGAGCGTAAACGGATGCGACAAAAGCGCCACCAGTTGCCACAGATGATGTGTTGTAACCCACGTACATTTCGGGCATATTCGAAAGTCCATACCTCTCACTCAACACGAAGGGCGCTATGTTAAAGGTTCCATAAGTGCCAAGCCAGTTGACGGGATAAAGTCCTATCGCGTAAGTTTGGCCCAACTGGAATGGCGGCACATTGTAAGCGTTTCCGTTCATATCGTAAACCTGCAAACTGCCATAGCCCGTTGCAGAGACTATCATGTCAGTGTTTTGGTTCGGATTTGGGATCAAATACCATTGCTGGGCAGTTGACGTTGCAGGCAGCACAATCCATTGTCCATTCGGAGAGATGTTAAGTCTGTACCTTATGCCACTTCCCAAAGGACCGTAAAGGTAAAATCTCACAAGTAAGGCACTTAATTTTTGATTTGAAGACCAACTTATCTCTGCATACCTTCCCTGTGGATGAGATCCAATACCGTAGAATCCTCCCTCAGTTCTGTCTGATACGGCGATGCCTATCGTTGGACCTGCCGTCAGAACTTCGAAATTGTAAGTTGCGGCCGGTACGTAAGAATTTGCCAATTTAACCATGAAGGTGTAATTTCCATCTGATAATCCAGTAAAGGTCGCCGTTGTTTGAGTTGTTGAAATCCAAGTTGCACCGTTTGTTATTGAATAAAGGTAGGTGTGTGGCTTGCCATCTAAAGATTTCCATGATACAGAAACGTTGTGCTTTGCGTAAATTGTGGCGCTATTTGTGATTTGCAAAGACGTGACGTTAAAGGTTGTGGTATCTTTGCCAGTTCCGCCGAGGCCAGTTTTGCCAATTATCTGAGCGGTGTAAACGCCAGCCGTTGCGATGGATGTGGTGAAAGAAGTTTGATTTGAATTGCTCAAAAGCGTTATCGGTCCAACACCAGAGGCTGACAATGTCAGAGTATAGGTGAGCCCGTTTTCACCTGACCACGCAAAGGTTATTGGAGAGTTTACCGGATAAGCCGAATTGTTCAGAGAGGTTGGAGCGATGAATCTAACCGTTGGAGGCATCAGAAAACATCCGCTCAAAACGATGGCTATCACGAGTACAGAAAAAAAGAGCAAAATCAGTTTACCCCTTACTTTCAATTACTTCATCCCCTTTCGACAAGATATAAAAATTATACTTCAATTTTATTTATATGTCAATTTAAATTGAGAATTTTAAAATTTAAATGTTTTGAATTATTCTTGCAATGTATGGGACAAAATCTTTTTTTCGAGACATCATCCCATCTAATCTTATGGGCTGTTTCGGACCAAATTTCAGCGGATGATCATCATCGGCAGAGAAGAAAAGGTCGCTTGAATTTTCGAGTACATTCGTAAAAAGAGAGAAAAAATAATCTGCATTCATGTGCTTTCTTAAATCCGAAATCTTTGATCTTATTTCTTCAGATCTTGATGTTGAAAAATCAAAAGATGAGACCATGATTTGAGAGATAACAACATTTTTACCAAACAAATCGTATTTTTTCATGTCTCTTGTCAGAATTTCTTCCATGGAAAGTCCTTCAAGTGACATGCCTGCTTCTATCAAATCTTTGCCGTATTCGTACGGATTTATTCCAGATATTTTTGAGAGGTAATCGATGGCTTTAAGATCTTTTGGGGTCGTGGTGGATAACTTTGTTACCATCGTATCAGAAAGAATGCCGCTCATAAGAAGGCCGGCTATTTGAGGGGAAGGGTCTATTTCTGATTCAATGAACTTGTAAGTTATTATCGTTGAGGTAGATCCTATGGGATCATTTAAAAATTTTACAGGCTTTATCGTGCTTATGCTGCCTATTCTGTGATGGTCTATTATCTCTATTATCTCGGCATTTTCTATGCCATCAACGGCTTGAATGTATTCGTTGTGATCGAGTAAAATGACAGATTTTTTGATCTCTTCTATGAAATTCGTTCTTGTCACGATGCCGCGCAGAATGCCATCATCATCGACGATGCAAGCAGTTCTAAATTTGGACTCATGAACGACCTTTTTCGCATACTCTATTGAGTCTCCCATCTTTATCGTTGGGGCATCCTTTGCCATTATCATCTTTGCCGGTAAAGAGAGATTTATCATCTTTCCAACACCAAAGGCATCAAGTTTTGTTTGAAAAATGGCCGTATTCATTTGTGAAGCCTCATTTATAACCCTTTCACCAACGGGTGCACCATTTGCAACGATTATGGCAGCCACACCCTTTCTTATGAAGGCAAGTTGATCTGGTTCATTATCTCCAACTATGACCACATCATTTGGGTTGAGTTGAGAAAGTGCGACGTGCAAGGCATCAATTGCGGTGTACACCTTTCCATTCAAAATCTTATTAGTCCTGACAAGTACTTTTGCTTCGAGAATTCTTGAAAGATCTTCGATCCTTATGGAAGTCATTTCGAGAGGTTCAATCTTTAACTTTCCAACGTATGCTTTTGCCAATCCTCTCTCGCTTACAAGGCCAACGAGTTTACCCTCTTTGTTAACTACGGGTACATTCTTTATATCGTACTTTTCCATAAGCATTGCAACGTCAATGGTTGGTACGTCTTCGTGAACGCTTATTGGAGATGTTAGTTTCATGTCTGACACTTTTGGTTCTACACTGTCGATGTAAACAGGAGGAGTGGCCCCAAACTTTGTGAGGGCAAAACGTGTTTCGTTGTTTATCTCGCCACATCTTGCTGGTACGTATTTTGACGGTTCAAAATGGTTCAGAAAATCAGCATAACCTATAACGGAACATATTGAGTCGGTATCTGGATTTTTATGTCCTATGATGTAAACTTTGTCCATAAATGTGCCCTATTCAATTTTTTATCTTCGAACTTAAAAGGAACAAATCACTTGGCGTGACGCCTTGAATTCTTGCCGCTTGACCGAGCGTCATGGGTTTCATTTTCATGAGTTTTTGCTTTGATTCCGTTGATATGCCAACGATCTTAGAAAAATCGAATTCCGGCGGGATCTTTATTTTATCCAACTTCGAAAGTTTTTGTGCTTCTTGTATCTCTTTGGATATGTATCCTTCGTAGTGCGTTTCTATTTCAACTTCTTTTATCACTTCTTTGTCAGTGATGGGCAATGGATCGAATTCCATTATGTCAGCATAAGATATGCCCGGAATTTTTAAAAGTTCGAAAAGCGAAAGGGTTTTTTCCATGTTAAGGTTTTTGAAGTCCTTTGATATTTTGATCTTGACCTTTTTAAACCTTTCAATTGCTTCATTTACTTGCTTTTCTATTCCCAAAACTCTCTCGTAAAATGCCTTTTCAACGATCCCACTTTTATAACCGTACTTGGTAAGTCTTAAATGTGCGTTGTCATCTCTTAAGAGTAGCCTATATTCAGCCCTTGATGTAAGCATTCTGTACGGTTCATCAACGCCTTTTAAAACGAGATCGTCTATCATGACTCCTATGTAGGCTTCATGACGTTCCAACACAATCTGATCTTCGCCTTTTAGTTTTAATCCGGCATTTATTCCGGCCATTATCCCTTGGCCTGCCGCTTCTTCGTAACCACTTGTGCCGTTAACCTGCCCTGCGAAATACAAATTTTCAACCAATTTTGATTCAAGGGTTGGCAAAAGTTGCGTAGGATCGGCATAATCATATTCAACTGCATAGGCTGGCCTTATTATCACGGCATGCTCAAATCCAGGAAGCGTGTGAAGCATCTTCACCTGAGCATCGTAAGGCAGAGATGTGCTGAAACCATTTATGTAGTATTCCATTGAATCTATCCCTTCAGGCTCGACAAAGAGTTGGTGCGAATTTCTGTCGGGGAATTTAACGACCTTGTCTTCTATGGAGGGACAATATCTTGGGCCTACCGAATGGATAAGTTTAACGTCTCCGTACATGGGAGAAAAATGAAGATTTTCTCTTATTATATCGTGTGTTATGTCATTTGTTCTCGTGATAAAACACGGATATGCTTTTGACAAAATTTTTGGTTCATCTGAATAAGAGAATGCAAGCGGTTCGTCTGCCGTTTCTTGTTTTTCAAGGTTTGAAAAATCTATCGATGATTTCAAAACTCTTGGTGGTGTGCCAGTTTTGAATCTTTTCATATTTATGCCGTACTTTCTAAGACTCTCAGTTAAACCTTCGGCCGGAGGTTCTCCAAGTCTTCCAGCGGGCATCGAATTGGGCCCTATGAAAATTTTTCCGCCGAGGAAGGTACCTGTCGTGACTATGGCCGCCTTACATTTGTAAAGCATGCCAAGAGATGTCCCCACGCCTGCGACCTTTCCGTTTTCAACGATAAGATCTGTTGCAACTCCTTGACGCAATGTCAAATTTTTCTGTTCCATGAGAAATTGCTTTGCAGTCTTTGAATAGGCATACTTGTCTACTTGTGCCCTTAAGGCTTGTACGGCAGGACCTTTCGATGTGTTTAAAACGCGTATGTTTATCATGGCAGCATCTGTTATCTTTGCCATTGCTCCACCGAGCGCATCAACTTCCCTTGCTATAATTCCCTTTGCAGGTCCCCCAACGGCAGGATTACATGGGGTCCATGCGACGTTATCAAGATTTATACCCAAAAGCAGGGTTTTAAAGCCCTGCTTTGCAGTTGCAAGGGCTGCTTCAACCCCTGCGTGTCCAGATCCTATTACAACTACATCGTATTCTTCCATTCAAACTTTCACCGCTGCTTTTAAGTTATGAACTTTGTCAGTCTTCTCCCATGAGAGATTGAGATCTGTTCTTCCAAAATGACCATAAGCGGCGAGTTGCTTGTAAATTGGTTTCCTAAGGTCTAAGTTCTTTATTATGGCACCTGGCCTGAAATCGAAAATTTGACTCACGATCTTCGTCAATTCCATATCGGGAATAAGACCGGTTCCGTAAGTATCAACGAAGATCGAAACAGGTCTCGCAACGCCTATGGCATAGGCAACCTGTATCAGACATTTATGGGCAAGGCCGGCTGCAACTACGTTCTTTGCAACGTATCTTGCCATGTAAGATGCCGATCTGTCAACTTTTGTTGGATCCTTTCCGCTGAAAGCGCCGCCGCCGTGAGGTGCGACTCCGCCATACGTATCGACTATTATCTTTCTTCCAGTTAAACCTGTATCACCCATGGGACCGCCTATAACGAATCGTCCCGTTGGATTTATGTATATCTTCGTTTCTTTGGTCAAGTATTCGTGAGGGATTATCTTTTTTATGACCTCTTCCTGTATGCCGTTTTCAAGGTCTATCTTCGAAACATTCGGATCGTGTTGAGCAGAGACTATAATTGCATCAACTGCGACTGGTTTACCGTCGTCATCGAATTCGACCGTTACCTGAGTTTTACCATCAGGTCTCAGAAAATCAAGCGTTTTATCCTTTCTAACTTCTGAAAGCCTTCTTGCAAGTTTTTGCGCTAAAGAGATGCTCAAAGGCATATACTCGGGAGTCTCATCGCTTGCATATCCAAACATTATTCCCTGATCCCCCGCACCAAGTTTTTCAAGAGGATCTGAAACTTTCTCCCCCGCTTTTACCTCAAAGGCCTCATCTACTCCCATGGCTATATCCGGTGATTGCTCGTCTATGGCAGTCACAACCGCACAAGTTTCGCCATCAAAGCCATACTTGGCCCTTGTGTATCCTATGTCGAGAACGGTTTTGCGCACAACAGACGGAATGTCTATGTACGCCTTTGTCGTCATTTGTCCTCCAACCATAACTTGACCTCTGACGACAAATGTTTCAATTGCAACTCTGCTTTCCGGATCTTGCGCAAGCGCTTCATCTAAAATAGCATCTGAGACTTGATCCGCAATCTTGTCCGGATGTCCTTCTGTAACACTTTCACTTGTGAAAAGTTTCTTCACTTTGGTTCCTCCTTCTTTAAAAGTTCTTCATATTCTTGCGGAGTTAAAAATTTACCTCCGTTTATCTCTGAAGATATAACGTTGTAATTTTCGTCCAATTCGATATGAACAACAACAAGATCGTCTGATCTCTGACCGACGAGTTCCTTGTCCAAGATTATGGCTGGTCCTTCATCGTAGTTAGATTGAAAGTCATAACCCTTTCTTAATATAGTCCGAAACAAAGTACCCGCTTTACTTTGAGTGTACATGAAGATTCCATCTTTTTCAAAGTAAAGTGGCCCCTTGCCTTTTGGCTTTTTGCTAAACCACATTTTGAACCTCTGCTATTTTAGGGAAAATGATGGGGTTAATCTTCAGGCTCGCGCGTATCTTCCCATCAGATGAATCAAAATTCATTATTCTTATCCCTTCCATTCCCATTATCTTTTGCCATTGAGACGCATCGATTTGCGCTTCGAGACTGACGTAGTCCTTGGTCAATTCTTCTCGAACTTTTGAAAGTAAATCTTCCAAGTAAAGATTCTTTAGCGCTGAAATAAAAATGGCATCTCTGTGTTCTCTTGACAAAATGGATAAACGGTTCGAATCGCAAAGATCTATTTTGTTTATGACCTTTAAAATTGGTATGTCTGCGGCACCTATCTCAGATATCGTGTCAAGCGATACCTGCATTTTTTTCTCGAAATCTTCATCTGATCCATCGAGAACGAGTAAAATCAGATCGGCATCCTTTATCTCATCGAGCGTTGACTTAAAGGCCTTTACCAGTTGAGTTGGAAGTTTTGATATGAAGCCAACCGTGTCTGAGAAAAGTGCAAAAAGATTTTCTCCTATCCAAACCTTTCTCGTTATGGGGTCTAAGGTTGTAAAAAGCCTATCTTCGCTTTTGATGTCAAATCCACTCAAAGATTTTAAAAGCATGGACTTCCCCGCGTTTGTGTAACCAACTATGGATACTTTTGGTATTATCGAAGAAATTCTTCTACTTTTCTTTGTCATTTTGCCTTTCGAGATCTTCTCAAGTTCTGCCGTCAAAATGGATATCTTTTTCTTTATATTCCTCCTGTCCATTTCGAGTTTAGATTCTCCAGGTCCAACAGTTCCTATGCCGCCTCCCAGACGCGACATGCTTTTAGATCTTATGAGATGTGAAAGATCGTATTCAAGCGTTGCAAGTTCTACTTCTATTTTTCCTTCCTGCGTTGTGGCACTTCTCGAAAAATTTTTCAATATGATTTGTGTTCTGTCCAAAACCTCAACGTTAAGAATTTTTTCAAGGTTTGTCCTTTGAACTGAACTTAGTTCATCGTCTGTCACTACACCGTCTGCCTCGTACATCTTTATGTAGCGAGCAATTTCCTTCAACTTTCCACTACCAAGATAAGAAGGAAGTGGCGCTCTTAAAAATTGCCAGAAACTCACAACTGGATCTATATCTATGCTTTTTAAAAGTAGCGCAAGTTCATCAAGGCTTTTTTCGATATTAAGCCATTTTGAATAGACTGCACCTAATAATATTGCCTTTTTCAACCCTGCTCTTTGTTTTCCTCCTCTTCCAAAGCTTCCCTGCCAAGGGCCTCTTCCAATTCAACATATTCAGAGGGAATTATGGTGCTTATGGCATGCTTGTAAACCATATTCTGTTGCTTTCCACTTTCAATGAGAACCGTGTAATTGTCAAAGGATCTCACAAATCCTTTAACTTGAAATCCATTCACAAGGTAAACCTTAGCCTCAATCTTCCTTTTTCTTAAATAGTTCAAAAGCCTGTCCTGTAAATTTTGCTTTTCCACAATTAGGCCCCCCATTCAATGATTTTAAGCACCTTGTTCAAAGATAATTCCTCTCCATTCGAAAGATTTATCCATACCGCATCTTCGTACCTTCTAAACCACGTTAATTGCCTTTTAGCGTAATGGCGTGTGGCAATTTTTACCATTTCAACGCACTCCTTAAGACTCATCTCTCCTTCAAGATATTGTACCACTTCTTTGTATCCTATGGATCTCATGGGCTTTAAATCTTTAGAATATCCCATTTTCAGCAATTTTTGCACTTCTTCCACAAATCCATCTTTAAACATCTTTTCAACTCTCTCGTTTATTCGCTTGTAAAGTTCATTTCTCTCCCTGTTTAAAACTATGATGGTGAATCTTTCATCTTCTGACCTTTCTTTCCACAGTTCAGAAATAGGCTTTCCGGTAAGCACGTAAACCTCAATTGCCCTTACGATTCTTGTGAGATCGGCGGCATCAAACTTTTCAAAGGCTACAGGATCAACTTTTAAAAGTATCTTTCTCAGTGCGCCTTTACTTTCCTTCTCTATTTTCAAAAGCGATTCTCTTATCTCCTTGTTTTTGGAAGGGCCTTCGAAAATACCGTACTTTAAAGCATCAAAATAAAAACCTGTACCGCCTTCAAGGATTGGGTACTTTCCCCTTGATGTGATTTCATCTATTATTTTTACCACTTTGTCTCTGAATTGTTTCACATCGAACTCCTCATCGGGGTTTAAGATATCCAGCATGTGATGTGGCACTTCTTTTCTTATTTCAGGGCTAACCTTTGAAGTCCCTATGTCCATGTATCTGTAAATTTGCATTGAGTCAACGGAAATTATCTCTCCATCGATGATTTTCGCGAGTTTAACCGTGAAATCGCTCTTTCCGACGGCAGTAGGTCCCATTATCAACGGTATCTTCAAAGTTCTATCACCCCATAACCAACGTTACTTTTTAAACTCCCAACTACTCTGTCAAATTTGTACTTTTCAAAGATAGAATCATTCCATCTTGCCTTAACAACGATTCTTTTCGTCGCCATACCTTTCATTACTTCCAAATCATCGCTTGTTAATCCGGAATAATCGGCAAAAGGCCTTAAGGCATTCATGGCATTGGATTTCAATTCAGGATGTTCAAACATGGGATCAACGTAGATGCAATCAAATTTTTCTTCCGTCTTTCTTATGAACTCCTTGTAATCGCCTTCCATTATTTCAATTCTTTTGGAAGCGTCGACTACCCATTCAGGAAGGTTTTTATCCTTTAAGCCATCTTCGACGATCATCTTTATTATCTTTGAACTTTCAAGGCATTTTACCTTTCCATTGGGAAGGAAGTGGGCTATCAAAAGTGCTTCGCTTCCAAGTCCTAAAGTGCAATCAAGCACCTTTTCATTTCCCGAAAGGGAAAGCGATTCTATAAGGTAATCTCTTTGACCCACTTCAAAGTTAGATTTTCTTAGAACTGCCAAAGAGGGATGAAAAAATAGGCGCTTATCATCTTTAATCGCCGATACGCCATCTCTCTCAATTATTATGACGATCTCGTCTTTTATCGGTTTAAAATGGCGCCTTGGTACGTACTTGCATCCCAACTCAGCAGAAAGCACTTTTGCCCTTTTTACCTGTTGGGGATTTGGCTTATGGGCTGTTGTTACCGCCATTCGCAATTTGAGATTGCAACTCCTTCATGGTCTGTTGAAGATAATCCAATTCATTTTTTGTGCTTTGATACTTTTTTAGGATGCTTTCGTACTCGTTTTTTGTTTTTACGTAAGAGATGTAGGATGTGATATCAAAGTACACCAACCATCCAGCAATTATCAAAAGTACAATTATTATTATCTTTTTCTTCATTTTTAATCAGTTGGTACAATCGTTATGTTGCTGTTATGGATTGTGACAGTGTGCTGAATGTTTGTAACGGTTGCACTTGGAATAAAGGTTTCAGTTGCGCTTTGAATTGAAAAAGATGCCTGATATCCATTTGATGTCGGGGCGGCAAATGGATAAAAGGTAAAATAGTAAGCGTCATTTAACGTGTTCCAGTATCCTTGAGCCGTAAAATCGTAAGTCCTGTTGGAATAGGCCAAAGAATCGTAAAGTTGCGCAAACCTGTAAGATGGATATATGCCGTTTGTGTAAAGTGATGGATCGCTGAGCGGAACGTTAGAGGCCTTGTAAATGATGTTTAAGGTTATAAGATTTGACATGTCAAAACCCATAGCGCTGATACTTTGCACAGAGTTTGTGGACGTTGAAAGGTTTGAAAGATTCCACAAAATCAACGCCGTTTTATTTTGGCCCGAACTTATTTGCAATGGTGCCTGCTGCATCGATTGCGTGCTGTAACTATAGAAGGGGATTGTTAGGTTTGTTGCAACTGGCACGACGTACTGAGCGCCATTTCCAAGTACAACGGTCGCCACCGGTCCTATGTTCATTGAAAATGAATTGATCGAAAAAGGTCCATTGCCGTTGAACACAAGATTTTGAAGGCTCGGAATTGGCGTTGCCACATAAAAACTATTTGTGGAATTCAAAGATGGGACAAGGTCGTATTTCAAATTTAAATTTTGAGCGCCTATGCTGTCGTTGTTGGCATTTATGGAATTTATCAGTATGAAAACATGAGAGATCGATGAAAAAGGCGTTGCTTGAATGTATGAATCAAATGAAATTGTAGTTTGCATTTTAAAGCATCCAGAAAGTACCAGGGCAAGAGTGCCCGCTGCCACTATAACAAAAAAGAGGAAACTTTTTCTCACTTTAATCAACCTTCCTTTGCCATCATTTGCGTTTCCCATGTTACCAAAGATTTCACTATATCGTCTAAATCACCATTCATAACCTCTTCAAGCCTGTGATCTGTGAAGCCGCTTCTGTGATCCGTCACTCTGCTTTGCGGAAAATTGTAAGTTCTTATCTTTTCACTTCTTTCTCCCATTCCTATTTGACTCTTCCTCATATCGGACATTTTATTTTCTTCCTCGCGCTTTTTGATCTCGAAAAGCCTTGCCCTCAATATTTTCATCGCTATAGTTCTATTTTGAATTTGAGATCTTTCAGATTCGCACACCACAACAGTACCAGTTGGAATGTGCGTTATTCTCACGGCCGATTCAGTTCTGTTGACATGCTGACCGCCCGCTCCAGAAGATCTGAAGGTGTCCACCCTCAAATCGTCTGGATTTATTTGAACATCAACCTCCGTTGCTTCTGGAAGCACTGCTACCGTAGCCGTTGACGTGTGAATCCTTCCAGATGCTTCCGTTATTGGCACCCTTTGAACTCTGTGAACGCCGCTTTCGTACTTGAAGAGTTTGTAAGCACCCTTTCCAGAAACTGAAAAAATAACTTCCTTGAAACCACCAAGTTCTGTTTCATGAGAATCAAGAATTTCAACGTTGAGTTTGTGTTTTTCTGCGTATTTCAAATACATCCTTAACAAATCTCCGGCAAAGATAGCACTTTCCTGTCCTCCAACGCCGGCCCTTATCTCAACTATGACATTCCTTCCAACGTCCGAATCAAGCGATTCTATGAATTCATCTGACATGTTTTCCAATTGTTCAAGTTCAAAGCGCTTTTGAGAAATCTCCCTGACGATTTCATCGTGAAGATCTGGAGAATCAAGAGATTGCAATTCTTCGATCTCACTTTTTATCTTCAAATAACTTTCATAAATCTTCGCAGGCTCTTCAACTTCTGAAAGTGCTTTTGAATATTTTATGACCGCTTCCGGCGACTTTGTGGTTTCAGGATCGGAGAGAATTTTGTTGATTTCTTGATATTTGTCATAAAATTTCTTTAAACTTTCTATCATCAAAGTACCTTCCTTCGTCGAGATTATATCATATAATAAATGAAGATTTGCCACAGGATTATACTCTATACACTGTATGTTGTTTTAATGGGCTTCGGCAGGTACCCTCTCGATGTCTGGTCCTCGCTGCGCTGCGGAGGCCATCTCGAGGGCATCCTGCCCTTCGCCAATTTACCGTCCACTAATC
>JAVRKN010000008.1:0-19241 GCA_031962405.1 Athalassotoga sp.
GGCGGGGCATATGCTGGAGCCGATCAAAAAGCAGCGCATAGCCAATGGCATATAGCCTATGGGAAGCGGAATGTGGCGAAGGGCAAGATGCCCTCGAGATGATCTGCGCAGCGCCAGCGAGGACCAGATTTCGAGGGGGCACCTGCCGAAGCCCATCACAGAACGGCTTATGGCGTATAGCATATGGGATGAGGCGGAGGACATGATGCCCGTGAGGAAGCCTCCGCAACGAAGTGAGGACCAGCTTCCGAAGGGGCACATGTCGGAGCCGTTCAAAACAGCGTGCGTCGGAGAGCATAATGCCCCAGAGAAATCCTCCGCAGCGCCAGCGAGGACCAGATTTCGAGGGGGCACCTGCCGAAGCCGATCACAAAACAGCAAATAGAATATGGCTTAGGGTGTATCATAAGTATATGGAATGAAAAAAGTGAAAGGATTTGATATGGCAGATAAAAATATCTTTGAAGGAAAACTTGTAAGGCTTAGAGAATACCATAAAACAGACCTTGAGACTGTATGGAAATACGTCAACGATTGGGACGTGAAAAAATATCTTGCTCCAGATGTTCCGCTTCCATGGAAATTTGAAGAAGAGGAAAAATGGTACGAAGAATTGTCATCAAGAAACCCTTCACATTACAGTTTTGCGATAGAAAGAATATCGGATGGGAAATACATAGGAGGATGTGGCATAAATGATCTCGATTGTAAAAACAGCGTGGCAACGGTTGGAATTTTCTTGGGAAAGCCTTTTCTTTCTCAAGGGTACGGAACAGATGCCATGGAAGTGCTTGTCAATTTCATATTTTCAGAGATGAACATTCATAAGGTGATACTCCACGTTTTTGCGTTTAACGAGCGTGCTATAAAATCTTATCAAAAGGTTGGTTTCAAGATAGAAGGTACGCTAAGATCGCAGATTTTTCGAGAAGGTAAATACCATGATGAGATAATCATGGGAATTCTGAGAGAAGAATGGAGGATAAATTCATGAAGTACATTACGACCGATAAGGCACCAAAAGCCATAGGCCCTTACTCTCAAGCCGTTGTCGCTGGCAACTTTGTCTTTGTTTCGGGACAACTTCCGATAGATCCTTTAAATGGAGAGTTGATAGATGGTGAAATCGAGCAAAAAACAGAACGCATTTTCGAAAATATCAAGGCCATTCTTCAAGCGGCTGGATCGAATCTTGAGTCTGTGGTGAAAGTTACCGTTTTTATCAGGGATATGAAAAATTTTGGCCGTGTAAATGCCGTGTACGAAAGATATTTTGGTAAGTCAAAGCCAGCGCGCTCATTTGTCGAAGTTTCTAACCTTCCAAAAAATGCAGACATAGAAATTGAACTGATATCTACACTAAATATTTCTTAAATCAAAACAAGTTTTGGCGTAAGAAGAAATAAGTTTTGCAAGGGGTTCAATAACCTTGTCTTCTGGCAAAAATAAAGGGTTATGAAGTCCTGCTTTATTTTTGCCCGTAAAGGTGCCTGCCCAAAACATTAGAGAAGGGTATTCAAGCGAAAAAAAGCCAAAATCCTCGCCAGTGTATTTCATGTCGCAAAGATCGAGTTTAAACTCACTTTTTGAAATCGCATTTTTAAACGATTCAAAGATTTTTTCATCGACTTTAACTTGAGGATAGATGCTTCCCTTTCTCAAAGAAAAAGTCGTTCCGATCTTAGCACAAGACTTCTCGGCAATTTCGGAAATTTTATCCAAGACATTTTTGGTTTTCTCAAGAGATTCACTTCTGATGGTACCTTGCAGTTCAAAAGTATCTGCCACTATGTTTCTAGCGTTGCCACCAAAAACCTTTCCGAAACCGGCGAGCACTTTAGGTTCAAAATTCATCTCGTGAAATTGGGTGAGAAAATCTGCCCCCGCCATGATCGCATCTATTCCGTCTTTGTAAAATGCTATGTGCGCAGATTTGCCTTTGAAGGTAAGATTTATCTCCGTTGCCGAGGCAAATAAAACGCCGGGTCTGCACGCGATGGTACCAAATTCATATTCGTCTGTAACGTGTTCTGCCAAGGCACATTTTACCCTGTAAAGCTTTTTAATTTCTTCAAGTACGTATTTTGCCCCTCCTCCTGTTTCCTCTGCTGGTTGGAACACAAAAAGGAAATTGCCCCTTACCTTTTCTTTCAAAAGGATTCTTAAAGTTTCATACATGACGGCCATGTGTACATCATGGCCGCAAGCATGCATATACTCGTTTTTTGATGCGTATTCCCACCCAGTTTGCTCTTTCATAGGCAAAGCGTCCATATCTGCCCTTAAAATAACGTATGGTTCATCTCTTTCACTTGTTATTGGCACTATTAAACCTGTTTTTGCAACTGGATATGTTTTGATTCCAAGCGCTTCTATTGCACTTTTCAGCGTTCTTTGAGTTTCGTACTCTTCAAATGAGAGTTCTGGATTTTGGTGAATTATGTGCCTTAATTGGATTCCATTCATTTCACTCCATCCCTTTAAGCGTCTTTTCAAACCTTTCGATTATATCGTCAATCTCTTCAAAGGTTATGTTAAGTGCTGGGAGAAATCTGACCGTCTTTCCATCCACGATGTTGAGCAGGAGATCATCTCTAAGACCGGCCTTCAATATATCACGATCGTTGTCATAAAGTTCAACTCCAATCATGAGTCCCATTCCACGCACTTCTTTTACCCTTTTACTTTGAATCGACTTAAGCCTTTTTTTAAAATGTTCTCCCTTCTTTCCAACTTCGTCCATAAAGGTATCTGTGAGTTTTGAAAGCACCACTTTAGAGGCTGCCAAGGCGACTGGATTTGGGGCAAAGGTGGATCCATGCTCTCCCGATTTAAAGATGTCTGCAAATTCTCCAAGAAATAAAGTTGCAGAAAGCGGAAGTCCCCCTCCAAGTGATTTAGCCACAGTTACAATGTCTGGCTTTAAATTCTTAAAATGCTGATACGCGTAAAATTTGCCCGTTCTTCCCATGCCTGCCTGAACCTCATCGGCGACAAGTATAAATCCATATTTTTCTTTCAGTGCCATTAGAGCATCGGCAAATTCTTCCGTTATCATTTTAAGTCCCCCACTGCCAAGCAAGGTCTCAAGAAAGACTGCCGAAATTTTTGAACCATCCCTTTTCATCGTTTCCTCAAGAGATTTAACATCGCCAAAGGGCAAAAATATCACATCTTCTACAAGAGGTTCGAAAGGACTCCTGAGTTTCTCGAAACCCGTTACCGAAAGAGAGCCGACTGTTCTTCCGTGAAAATTACCCGTGAACGAAATTATCTTACCATTTCTCTTTTTCACTGCCTTCATTGCCGCTTCATTTGCTTCAGTTCCAGAATTTCCAAAGTAGACTTTTCCAGTCTGACCCGTTCTTTCCACAAGTATCTTCGCAACCTCTGACGCATCAGGATCAAGAAAATAATTGGAAAGATGAGCATAATTATCGATCTTTTTTTTCATCGCAGATTTTATATCCTCATCTGAATGCCCAAATGCCAACACGCCTATCCCAGAAAATGTATCGATGTACTTCTTACCTATGGTATCCCACATGTATATTCCCTTCGCACGAGAGATTTTTATGGGAAATGGATTGTAAATTGGAAGCAAAAACTCATCACTCATTTTGTCCTCCTAAAGATCGAATTCTTTTGCCACGGCTTTGAGCAGTTCTTGAGATTTTTCTGGCTTAACAAGGCACGATATCTTTATCTCAGATGTCGTGACAAGCGCTGGTTTTACTCCTGCCGTGGATAACAAGGAAAAAAATCTTGCCGCTACTCCAGGGCTTGATCTCATTCCCACGCCGACTATTGAAATTTTAGAGTATTGGCCGTCATTTGAAATAAGAACTTGATCTCCCAAAATTTCTTTAAGAGATTTTATTATCGAGTCTTTGTGATCTTCAACTATTGTGAAAGAAAGATGCATTCTTTTACCATCTGAGAAAAAGGATATCATATCGACATTAACACCCATTTTAGAAAGTTTGTTAAAGATCTTAGGGATCGTATCTTCTTCATCTGGAAGATCCGAAATGGTTATCTTTGTTTGACCATTTTCAATTGTTGATCCCGTAACGACCGGTTCCTCAAGCCATTCAGGTAATTTATTTATCACGTAAGTTCCCTCCGTATCTGTAAAAGATGAAGCACAGTAAATTGTCACATCATATTTCTTTGCTATCTCAACGGCCCTTGAATGTAAAACTTTTGCACCCAATGAGGCCAGTTCGAGCATATCATCGTAAGTCACGTACATAACCTTTTTTGCCGCCGGATAAATCTTGGGATCGCATGTGTATATGCCATCAACATCGCTGTATATCTCACAAAGGCATTTCAATTTTGCCGCAAGTGCGACGGCCGTTGTGTCAGATCCTCCTCTTCCGAGCGTCGTCACATCTTGAAATTCATCTATCCCTTGAAAACCAGCAACGATTACCGCATCCCGATCTTTAAGGGCATCTAAAATCACGTCATCGTCTATGTCCTTTATGCGTGCTTTGGTATGTTGATCCGTTGTTTTGATCTTAAGTTGAAAAGCGTTAAAAGATTTTGCTTTTATGCCGATCTTTTCAAGGGCAATTGATAAAAGTGCTATCGAAATTTGCTCGCCAGTCGAAAGCAACATATCCATCTCTCTTGGATTAGGATTATCACTCAGAGATTTTGCCAGGGAGATCAAATTGTCCGTGGTTTTGCCCATTGCCGATACCACAACTACCACTTTATATCCATCTTCAATTTTTCTTTTTATCTTTTTGGCCACATTTTCTATTCTTTGTGTGTCTGCCACAGACGAACCACCGTATTTTTGCACGACTATGTTCATCTACTCACCTTCCAAGGTTTCTAAGGCCTTCGATTATCTGGGTCTTTGATTTTGTTTTTTCGTCTACCTTTTTCACAACTTTTGCCGGAACACCCGCAACAACGTGATATGGAGGTACATTCTCTATTACAACTGCGCCAGCGGCAACAACGCTTCCCCTTCCAACGTTTATGCCCTCAAGAATAACCGCGTTCGCACCCACAAGCACATCGTCTTCAATTGTTACCGGCACGGCACTTGGAGGTTCAATCACACCTGAAATTACCGCGCCAGCTCCAATGTGGCAATTTTTCCCAATAACGGCTCTTCCACCCACAACGGCATTCATATCGATCATGGTCTTCGATCCTATATGGGCACCTATGTTTATGACAGCCCCCATCATGATAACAGCACCATCATCGATCTCAACCATATCTCGAATCACAGCGCCTGGCTCTATGCGCGCATTGTATTTTGAAAGATCCGCAAGTGGAATGGCCGAATTCCTTGCAATTATTTCCATATGATAGTTCAACACATGATCCGCATTGTCTTTGAGTAGTCTCATGACATCTGCATACTCTCCAAAGATGATCCCAAATTTTTCGTCCCCAAAGAACTCAACATTTTCAAAGTTTATTTTTTCAATATCACCCTTCAAGAAAACCTGAACGGGAGTTTTCTTTTGAGATGTTGAAATAAGGTTTATGATATCTTCAGTCTTCATCTTGTCCTCACCTTCTTGGATTTATAACGTCTGAAAAGCTATAAAGGCCAGGTTTTTTATCAATGACCCATTCTGCAGCCTTCAAAGTTCCTATCGCAAAAGCCTTTCTTGAAATTGCCCTATGTGATATTTCGATTACCTCTCCACCATTCGCAAAGATAACCTTGTGATCGCCGGGCAGTCCACCTATTCTGAGAGAGTGAATGGGTACATCATCGTTCAAAAGATTTCTTATCATGATGGCAGTTCCAGATGGTTTATCTTTTTTCAAGGAGTGATGCATTTCGATTATTTCAACGTCCCATCCAGAAAGTGATCTTGAAATATTCTTCAATACCTCAAGCATGGCATTTATCCCGATGGAAAAATTGTACGATTGGACAATGCCAACGTTCTTGGAAAGCGTCTTCAACCTTTCCATTTCCTTTTCTCCAAGACCTGTTGTGCCTATGACAAGCGGGCATTTGTAGGTTTCACAGATTTTTACAGTTTTGTCTAAAGCCTCAGGTCTTGAAAAATCAAGCATAACCTCTGGCCTATCATCCATAATCTCATGGGTCTTGTCCACCTTTAAAACCAGTGTATGATTTGATTCTTGAAAGGTTTCAAGGATCTCTTTCCCCATTTTGCCAGAAAAGCCCATGATGCCGAATTTCATCATGCTACCTCGCTATCTGCCATTATTCCAGATCTTCTCATCGAATCTTTTAAGATTTCAATGGTCTTTTCATTGGCATTAACAAGCGGAAGCCTTAATTCATTTTTTATGAATCCTTTCATTTCTAACGCGGCCTTAACGGGTATAGGATTAGACTCCACAAAAAGTGCTTTGAATAAGTTAAAAAATCTTAGATGAATTTCTCTTGCCTTTTCTATCTCTCCATCGAAGACAAATTTACACATCTGAGACATTTCCTTTGGAATGACATTTGATGCAACTGATACAACCCCATCTCCTCCAGAGCAAAGCAGATGGAATGCAGAATCATCATTTCCAGAATAAATTCTGAAGTCCAACTCTCTAAGTGCCAAAATATCCATGTCAACCTGATTTACGTCTGTATTTGCTTCTTTAAGTCCCTTTACGTTTTTACAATCAGAGGCTATTTTGTAAACTGTTTCTGGAAGGATGTTGACACCAGTTCTTCCCGGAACGTTGTAAATTACGATATTCAAGGAAGTACGCTCAGCGATGTATTTGTAGTGTTCGTATAGCCCTTTCTGCGTTGGCTTGTTGTAGTAAGGCGTTACAACTAATACCCCATCTACGCCACGCCTTTCTGCATTCTTTACGAGTTCAAGAGTTTTTTTGGTGCTATTTGTTCCAGCCCCAACTATAACCTCGACGCGACCGTCGCAAAGTTCAACGGTTTTATCTATCAACTTCGCACTTTCTTCTGGTTCAACTGTTGGTGATTCACCGGTAGTACCCAGTACAAATATTGCACTGACTCCGTTATCGATCTGAAATTTGATAAGGCGCTCGTAACTTTCAAAATCAATTTCCCCTCCTCTAAATGGAGTCACAATTGCCGTTCCAACTCCTCTAAACATTATCAACACCTCCTTGAAGATATGCATCTTTACCTTTAAAAATCACCTTTAGTTTTCCGCCCGGAACCAATACATTAACCTTTTGTAAATCCCATCTCTGCACCATTCTTGCAACGTAAGCGCTTGCCGTTGCGCCAGTGCCACACGCCTTCGTTTCACCTTCAACACCACGTTCGTAAGTTCTCATCTTTATTTCGTGCGCTTTAATTTCAACAAAATCAACGTTGGCATCAACTTCTCTTCTTAAAGTAGCGCCTAATTTGTTGACATCTACACCTTCAACGTTATCGACGAAGACCACGTAATGCGGCACACCAACGATGACGTAATGGCCTTCAACAGAACCTACCTTCTTGTCCATCTTTATCGTTGGCATCCTTATCATGATCTCATCATCGACGAGATATCCTTCAACTGATCCTGCAAAGGAATCAAAAACGACATTGTTTTCTTTGGCATATCCAGCATCGTACAGGTACCTCACGAAACTCCTTGCGCCATTCCCACAAAATTCAGCCCTTTGTCCGTCTCTGTTGAAGTAATCCATGAAAAATCTTTCCTTTTTTTCGACGAATATCATTCCATCTCGATCTCCGACATTTTTCAAAACAAGTTCACTTTTCTCTTCATAAGTTAAATCTTTCCCAACTGCGTCATAGATGACAAACGAATTTCCAGTTGCCGTGTAATAGGATATTTTCATCTTTTTCTCTCCTCTCAAATGAAAAGGGCCACATCTTTTTAGATGTGGCCCGGTGGATCGGGATATATCAAAGTACGATCAAATAACCGCTCCACCGGGCGGACACTTGACGTACTTCTTGCTTTTTAAACAATCACAAAAATTCAAAATTATCACCTTTTTAAAAATCACTCTTTGAGAGAATTCTACAACATTAAATGTTATGATTAAATTTATATTTGATGTATTTTTAATTGTATACAAAACCTATCTTAGCAATGTATATCGTTCCCTCTTTGACGTTGTCGACGTTATTCTCGAAGACAAAGGTCATCTGGGTCAAATTCGAAAAATCAACTGCGTTTGTCCATGAATATCTTTTCATCATATCAAATGGAATAACAACTTTTGTCCAATTTGTCCCTACGTTTTCGACGTAGTAATATTCAACTCCGTTGTTAGGGCTCTTCAATTCAATCTTGAAATTCATATTTTCCGAGGATCCCTTAACGTAAAAGACTATTTTGGAATAATTTGAAGCGTTAAAGGTTTGGCCAAGATTTGAATTTGCAAGTGCAAGCCATGTGCCATTGTATGATCCTGAATTCTCAACGTTATAATTTATTTGCCATGCATTTCCAAAAGTCTTGCTTGGCACTATCTTCGCGCTTACAGAGGTGGCAGAAGATGTCCCACCATTCCATACTCCAAGCCCATATCTTCCGTAAGGGCTCGAAAAATCTTCAACGACGTTGTAATTAGACGTTGATGAAATCGTTGAAGATGTGGCAGGCGCTGGTGTAGATTCACTTACCAATTCTTTTGCTCCTACGAGTTTTAAGGCATTTTGGACATAAGGCACCTGCATGAAGTACTTCCATACCATGCCAGTGTAATAGTTTTCAGTCATTAAAACCTCTGTACCCACGTCTATTCCAATGTAATCGAAGTCCCTCCAATTTTGATCAAGATTGAATGCATCCACAAAGCCGTACCGTCCATAAAGTTCATTTTTCAAAGTCCACATTTTCAAGATGGCCTCTTTTGATCTGTTGGGCGTAAAGGGAAGTGATCCTATCATCGCGTAAGGTGCAACTGTTCCATCAGTGCCGCCAAAGACAGCACCGTAAGCCCTATAACCATTTGGCCCATCACATGCTGACAGTCCCCAAAAGCCATCTTTGAACGTTTCGTACTGTGAATCATCTTTGCAAAATTGCATGTCATACTCTATCGCTTTTCGTGAGTTTTCCCATAAATTTCCCACATATTTGAAGTCAAGATTTTTGAAATCTATGTAAGCCTGAGAATAAAGGTACGTAAATAAACTTTCGTCAGAAGTCGCCCAATGTTTTAGATCTCCAGAGCCGTTTTGAGACCATGATGTGATCCAATAAGTCCAATCTTGAGGAGGTATGGGATACGTGGGAGATCCAATGGCCAAAATGTACATCAATACAGCCTCACTGTATCCAGTCCAGTAAGAGTTCGAAAAACCTCTATTTGGATACCATGCCATGTTTATGTAAGCGGTGTTATTTGTCATCCACTGCCAGTCTATGCGCTCATATAACTCATTTGCGAGTGTTTGAATTTCAGTTCCAGAAAAATACTGGCCTGCAAAAAGTGCTCCAGCGATAAAAAGTGTTGTATCGATTGGAGACACTTCACTTGAAGATGCCCTTTGTCCAGTCCATAAGTTCAAGAAATGATAGTAAAAGCCATGCTCATTTGGAAGAGATTTGAAATATTCAAGGGTAGTTAAAATTCTGTTGTACACGGCATCTTTTGGAAGCCACCCATGATCTGCCGCTATGCACAAAGATGTAAGCCCAAATCCAACTGCCGCTATTGATGAAGGAGAATCCCATGTTGTTCTGTCTCTTACAAGACCATTTGAAGGATTTGTTTCATTCCAAAAGTACAATGCCGCATCTCTTTCATTTTTCACCAAGATATCATCCACATTACTTTGAGCCAAAACAATGCCTCCCATTAGAAAGATCGCGCCTAAAATAATTATCAATCTTTTCATGCTTTACCTCCAAAAAGCCACCGCCTTTCGGCGGTGGGATTATTTCATAAATCCTATATCTGCAACGTACAGGTGGGCTGTATTGAGGACATCAAGGTTGTGTTCAAACACAAAAGTGCCTTGAGTCAATTCAGAAAAATTGGTTTCTTTTGACCATGAATACTTTGTGAAATCCTTAAATGGTATTTGTACGAAGGTCCAATACTTTCCTATACCATGAACATAGAAGTACTCTACCCCGTTATTTGTGCTTTTCAATTCAACCTTGAAAGTTATGGGAGTTGCAGAATCGCTCTTTGCGAAAAACACGTAATAAGAGTAGGCTGAAGCGTCAAAAGTTTGATTGATGTTTTGATTGCCAAATAGAACGTACGTACCGTTGTAAGAGCCATCTTTTTCAACGTTGAAGTAAATATCCCATTTGTTTCCAAAAATGCTGCTTGGTACTATCGTGGCATTTGCATCTGTTGCTGCCGATGTACCGCCAGTCCATGGGCCAAGGCCGAAATGGCCAAATGGACTTGAGAAAGGTTCGATGACGTAATAGTTGAAACTGACCGACGCGAAAAGCACGCCTGTTGCCAACAAAAGGCCCAACGCTAAAACCAAACTTACTTTTTTCATTTTCTTACCTCCTTATTTTAAGAGTATCTTATCCTAACTTTGTGATCGCCTTTCATGTAAGGAATAAGATCTCCGTTTATTTTCTTGCCATCAACAAATATCGTTCTTTTCTCTGTAAGAGCCTTCATCTTTGGATTTTGAATTTCCAAAGTATACTCTCCTTGCCTTACTTTGAAAGTGAATTTAGCGCTTTTCCAATTTTTATTCATGGATGGCCTAAAAAGTATTCCATCTTTAACAGGCTTTATGCCTATGTAGTATTCTATTATCGATCTGTAAAACCATCCTCCAGATCCGGAATACCAAGTCCATCCGGCACGTCCACTTTTTGGAGAAAGTGGTCCATCGCTGTTACCGGGTGTTACGAAAGGCTCTGCCATGTAAATATCCGGATCTTTTAAAGAACGCTTTATTGGAGAGAGCGATTCGTAAACTTTATCCGATAGATCTGAATCTTTTGTCTTCCATGCAGCCCATAATGTCCACACGGCAGCGTGAGTGTAAATACCGCCATTTTCTCTTGAACCTGGAGAATATCTGCTAAGATAGCCTATTTTTGGATCTGGCTTGGTCAATGGAGGATAGAAGAGTAGCGGTCCATAAGGCGTTATGAGTCTCTCCTTAACAGTCTCTAAAGCCTTCAACATCTTTTCTTCATCGCTTATTTCAGATATCACCGCCCACGTCTGAGCGTTCAAAAAGACCCTATTGTCATTTTTGGATCCAAGAACTAAACCTTCATCAGATGTTGCCCTATCAAACCATTCTCCATTCCAAGCGTAAGCGTTGAAGGCATCCTTTACCTCTTTTGAAGATTCGGTAAGAAATTCTTTCTCTTCATCATCAAGTTCAAAGGTATCAAAAACTCTGGAGATCACGTGATACAAAAATTCACTTACCCAAAAGCTTTCCCCTTTTCCCTCACGCCCTAAACCGTTAAGTCCATCATTCCAATCTCCGTTGAAGATTAAAGGTATCCCTCGTTTCGATCTTTCAGATAAGACACTTTTTATGCTTCTGATGGCATGATCTTTGAGAGTACCCTCTCCTCCGTCCAAAAATGGTATCCTTTCTTTCAATATTTCCTTATCGCCTGTGTGCTCTATGTATTCCGAAATGACAAAAGGAAGCCAGAGAAGGTCATCAGACCATCTTTCAGCAGGATGCCAATTCGTAAGAGGCAACCACCAATGTTGGACCGTTCCGTCCTGCCTTTGGTGAGCGGCATGAAGTTTTATTTGATTCTTTGTGATCTCAGGATCAAGCCACAAAGCGGCAAGACTGTCCTGCAGTTGATCGCGAAACCCATAAGCACCTCCCATTTGATAGTAAGCGGTTCGTGCCATAAGCCTGCCGCCTATCGCCTGATATGGTAACCATTTGTTGACAAGAAATTCTACGTCCTTATCCAAAAGATTTGCCTTAAAAGCCCCAAGAAATTGCCTCCAATAATTCTTCACAGAGGCTTTTACATCTTCAAAACTGGCACGATTGTATTTTTGTGCAAGCAAAAGCGCCTTTTCTTCGTCTTGACCAATTCCAATGAAAAAGTTGATCTCTTTTTTTGAATCTCTTTCCACTTCAACCTTGACGTGAAGCGCGTTTATCCCATCTACGTGCCTATTTTGATTCATTTCGCACGTGCCGTTTCTAACGGCTTGAGGCTTTCTCAAATCTCCATACATTCCGACAAATGACCTTTTGTCAGTATCAAATGAAATGACATTTTCAGATGTTGAATGAACAAGTACATAAGGATAAGAATCATTCCAATTCAACCAAAGGAATTTCTTGCTCAATATCGCCGAGTGAGTTTCAACAAACTTTGTCTCGAAGAAAAGTTTGTGAAATTCGCGATGAAAATCGGCATTTGTTCCCATGTTAAGTTCAAAGTAAGAAAAAATAGAAAGATGCAGCACATTTTTGCTTTTGTTCTTTATCCTTAAATTTATCAGTTCACCATCATCTTCCATTGGTATTACGACTTCCATCTCAAGATCGAATTTTGAAAAGTTCGCGTCGAACTTTACAACTCCAGGTGAAAAGGTGATTCTGTACTTTCCCCTGTGCTGAACAGGTTGAAATGTTGGTGAATAAATTTCACCCGTATCATCGTCTCGGATGTAAAAATATTTTCCATAGTCATCTTGGACAAGATTTTGAACCCATCGCGTAAGCAAACTTTGAGATGCATCGATGTAAAAGGCATATCCACTCCCGCTTTGCGAATATATGGCACCATACCTTCCATTTGTGAGAACGTTAGTCCACGGCATTGGGGTTTTGGGATCCGTTACAACGTAATCCCCGTTTTCGTCAAAATAGCCGTATTTTGTTTTAAAGTATTTCATTTCTCAGCCTCCATGTGTAATTCATTGTAATAATCCTTTATTTGATCGGCCTTTCCTCCAAGCAATGAAAAGATGTGCTTGTACATATCCACTTTGGAAGAATCACCGCTTTTTTCATACCTGTTTATCAATTCAGAGACAACGTAAAGTATGTAAGGATTTTTATTTCTAACGGTACTTTGAAAGTATGTCTCGAGATCATTTGTTGGCATAGTTGCAATCAATTTCATAACCTCTTTTTTTGCTTGATAAACGACACTTGGTACTCCAAAAATCGTTGAATCCTCAAACATTGTTGATATCTGACTGAATCCAACGTAAGTGACATACTTTTGAAGTTTCGGATCAAATTCTTGATAGCCGTTAAGCGCTTGAATGTACTTTCCCGCTTTCAACATTTCTTCTGCTTTTTTGTAATTTTCAATCGCAAAGCTATTCGTTTGCATCCAGGCAGCAGTATATCCGGCAAAAAAGATCGCTAAAACTATCAAAGCAATTACCGAGTACAAGATAATCTTTGCTTTCAAATCGATCGCCTACTTGAAGGAAACATTTGCAAAAGCCTGAATGAAGTATTTTTGAAGGAACAAAAACACGATTAGAATGGGCAACGTTATCACAACTTCCCCTGCCCATAGCACTTGTATGTATTGACTTGGAATGGTGCTCGAGAACATTTGCAATCCAAGTTGAACGGTCCACAGGCTTGGACTTCTAAGGTAAAGCAATGGGCCAAAGAAATCATTCCATGCGCCCATAAAGGTCATTATCGCTATCGTTGCAAGCACAGGCACGCTCATTGGAAGGATAATTCTGGCATATATCAAAGGGTCACTCGCGCCGTCTATGCGCGCCGCTTCTATCACATCATCGGGGATTTGTTCCATGAATTGCTTCATCAAAAATATGCTGTAAAATTGGACAAAACTTGGTATTATAAGTGCCCTGTAATGGTTAACCCATCCCCAGTTGTACAGCATGGTATACGTTGGTATGAAAAAGAGCACCCCAGGTATCATCAAGGTAAAAAGCATGAAACCAAAAAGCGCGTTTTTACCTGGAAACTTTAATTTTGCAAGCGCAAAGGCGGCCAAAGAATCAAAAAAAAGATTTAACAGCGTCACCGACCCGGCTATTATGATCGTATTCTTGAAAAGCAGCAAAACATCCAAATTTTTAAAAAGACCTATATACCCCGAAAGGGTGAAAGGCATAGGAATTATCATCGAAGGATTGTTTATAAGTTGGGATGGGGTCATAAAAGAGCTCATCACCATAAGTACAAATGGGTAAAGCGTTATTATCAATCCTATGCTTAAAAATATGTAAGCCCTTATTCTTTCATTTCTTTCTTGTCGAATCATTTGATCACCTTTCCTGAAGGACTCTTAGCGTTATGACCGTGGCGATTATTATGATCCCGCTTAAAATAAAGCCAAGCGTCGATGCGTAGCCCATCTGAAATTTTGTCAATCCCTGATCGTATATGTAGAGCACAGGCGTCATGCCAGCCTGATCTGGTCCACCAGCAGTTCCGAAGTTAACGTAAACTTGGGTAAACATTTGAAGACCTCCTATTGCATTCATAACCATGATGAAAATTATCTGTGGCCTCAAAAGTGGAAAAGTTATTCTCCAGAAGATCGTTCTTTCTTTTGCCCCATCTATGCGTGCCGCTTCTGTGTATTCTGGCGGAATGGTTCCAAGACCTCCCAACAAAATTATTGCCTGCATACCAAAGGACATCCAAGACGTTATTATCGCTATGACCGGCATTATGAGTATAGGAGTCAAATTCCAAACGATGGGCTGACTTAGAATGTGCCATTTGACAAGTATAGTTTGAAGTGGCCCGTAAGGCGCCGATATATTTCCAAGGACAAGCATCACAACGACTACAGAGGTTATGGTTGGAACAAAATAAGCACTTCTAAAGAAAGCATTCCAAAATTTGTTACCACTCGAAATTTTGAAAAGTAAATAGGCAACCAAAAGTGCTATGAAAAATGTCAAAACTATGAAAATCGCTTGGTTGTAAAGTATATTCAGAAGGCTTTTCCAAAAAGTAATATCCATCAAACCATTTATCCAGTTTTGGAAACCCGTGAATTTCATCGATTGTGGTGCGACAAGGTTGTAATTCATGAAAGTCATCTTTATGCCAAGCCACAAAGGGTACACGCTGAATACTGCGAAGCCAACAATCCAGGGGGCCACAAAAATGTAGCCCCACTTGGATTTATTAAGCGTCTTAAGAAATTTTCTCATTGTCCTCACAAACCGGAATTAAGGGCAGCCTGAGCGTTTTTAGCGGCAATCTCAAGCGCCTGTTCGGCGGTTGGAATAGAATGATTTACAACGTATTGACCCCATGCATTCAAAACCGCATGAGTAACCCCACTGCTCGTTTCGAAAGGATTGGTTACGACCACATGCGCAAGTTGCTCGATATACGGCCTTATTTCCGGTCTTTGGAAGAATGGATTTTCTGCATTTACTTTAAGGGAAGGCAGCCATCCTATGCTTTCACACGCTTGGAGTTCATTCTGGGGTTCCATCAAAAATTGTATGAACTTCCATGAGGCAAGGTCTGCTTGTGGCGTTGTCTTAAAGACTAAGAAAGGCCTTTGCGCAAGCGTTGACCAATGTATGGCCGTTGCAGAATTCGATGCCGTTGGGATTGGAGCAAGTCCATAATCTTTGCCGTAAATCATTGGCCCGCCAGTTGAGGTTTGAAGGTTGTAAGTCCATCCATAGGCAAATTGTAACCACATGCCTACATTTCTTCCAAAAATAGAAGCCTGCTGCATTCCAGATGAACTGTACTGTTGGGCTTCTTTACAGAACCTTAGGAAATCGACAAAATGGGCATTTGGATTTGTGAATTCGAGCGAAAGACCATACTCTCCTATTAAATGAGGATATTTGGCATCGTTGAAATTGTAGTATATCTGTTCTAACATGCCCCAGTACCATGAATACGAAAGCATCTCATTCCAAAAGAACTGTCCGTAATACTTTCCGTAAGGGCCAGGTGGAAGTTCACTTATTTTTTTGGCATCGTAAAGATACTCTGCAAAGGTCGTAGGTGGCTTGTTGGGATCGAGCCCTGCAAGTTCAAATATCTTTTTGTTGTAAAACATTACCTGTGTTGTGAGCATCCATGGTATGTTGTACACTCCGCCATTGTAAGGGAAGATGCCGGTTGTTATTTGGGACGCCAATTGGTCATATCCTGGCATCTGTGTGAAATCAAGCAAAAGTCCATCTTGAACATATTTCATGGCCACAGGCCCCACAAAGATGTTGGGTGGATTACCCGCCGCTACTTCTGCCGCTATCTGATCTCCGCTTGGAGCTGCCAAAACTTGAACTTTAATGCCAGGGTTTTGCTGTTCAAAGGTTGGAATGACGCTTTGCAAGTAATTAAAAGATTGTGCATCTGGTGCCGTGATGGTAATGGTGATTGCCATCATAGAACCAACTATAAGCAGCGATAACAAAGAAAAGACAAAAAGTTTTTTCATAAAATCTCCTCCTTTACCAAAAAGGCCGCGCAAGGCTGCACGGCCCTAAAGATATCATTTCAAGTGAATGTTCAAAACGATCATTTCGCCCTCAGCAGAACCGATGCCTGCTCCAGTTGCGTAAGGATTTTCAGCAGATGGCCAGCCGACGAAATGACTTTCATTGAAGACATCAAATTCTGTTCCGTAAACGACAGGAATGAATGGCATTTCTTGCACGAAGATTCTTTCAATCGTGTACATCGCTTGCTTTTGAAGATCCAAATTGCTTGTTTGTGCGTAAGTATTAAGAGCCGCTGTTATCAAAGGATTCGTGTATCCAGACCAGTTCGAGGCTGCCGTTTGACCAATTGGTGCTGCAAATGACGGGTTGAGTTCCTGATTGAAATAAAAGTAAGGAGTTGGTCCGCTTCCAGTTGCCCACGCAAAGGCCATATCGTACATTCCCTTAGTTATAGTTGACCACCATGATCCAAATGATTCTTGATCTATTATCGCGTTTATTCCAAGTTCTTTGAGATTTTGCGCTATTATCTGCGAGATGGTTAGATAATCTGTCCATCCTGCAACGACTGGCAATTTGTACGTTGGAAGTACTTTACCGTCTGGTCCCACAAGATTACCGTCTGAATTTTTGGTAAAACCTATAGAAGCAAGCAATTGCTGTGCCTTTTGAGGATTGTACTGGGCAAGAGATGAATTCAAATCTGCCAAAGTTGGATCAAGCCATTCGGCTTGTTGGGCTGGCAACAAACCAATGGCACTTGAAGGTGCTCCAGCGTTGAAATAAGCCTTTTCTTCTGCCGCTGCCCTATCTATTGCCATTGATATTGCCTGTCTGAAGACTGGATTGTTGAAAGGATACTTTTGGGTATTCAAATAAAGTATCAAAGTGCTGTTCATTGGCCAATATATCTTGTTCGTCGATGGATTTTTGCTTACCCATGTTTTTTGAACATCCGGAATGTAGACATAACTCCAATCGGCCGTTCCCCTTAAAAGTTCCAACATCACAGTCGTGTTCGATTCAACAGATCTAACAACTATCTTGTCTATGTATGGCTTTCCAGCCATCCAATAATTTGGATTTTTGACCAAGGTTATCGTGTTGGTTGTTGGGTTGAAAGAGTCAAGCAAAAATGGTCCGGTTCCAACTGGATTTTGATTTGGATAGGTCGCAGGATCTGCTATCTTTGACCAGATATGTTCTGGCACTATGAGCTGACCGAGTAAGGCGTAAATCAAAGGCGTGTTTGGCTTTGAAAAAGTGAAGATCACGTTGTCTCCACTTGCCTCAACGCTTTGCAGATAATTATCCTTGGCCCACAGCGCACCAAGATCAAGCGCTGGATATTTCTTGATCAAATTAAAGGTAAAAGCGACATCATTGGCCGTGAATGGAACGCCGTCAGACCATTTGACTCCATTTCTAACTGTGACTGTTAAAGTAAGATTGTCATCTGACCATTTGTAAGAAGTTCCAAGCATGGGTGTAAGTTGACCCGTTAAGTTGTTGACGTAAAAGAGACTTTCATAGACCATATTTTGCATTTGCAAAGTCTGGGATGTCGGCAAAAACGGGTTGACACTATCCGTCAACTGCCCCCATGGCATAACGACATTCAAAGTTCCTCCATACTTCACCCCGGCAGCAAAGATCGCAGCCGAAAGAAATAGCGCCAAAAGCAAAAACAAACTTACCTTTTTCATAAAACTTCCTCCCTTCAATTTGTGAAACCAGTTCCACAACCACAAGAATCTCTTACAATCAATCTTGTACTCAAAACAATCCTCATTGGAGTTTTGACAAAATCATTGGAATTTATTCTGTCGAGGATGGTCTTTGCGGCCATCTTTCCAATGCTGTGCATCGGCTGATGAACAGTTGTCAAAGGTGGATGAATGTACTTTGACCAAAAGACATCATCAAAGCCAACAACGGCTATTTCTTTGCCAACTTTTATCTTTCTTCTTTCAAGTTCTTCTATGACTCCAAGTGCCATTTCGTCATTTGCGGCAAAAATGGCCGTTGCCCCGCTTTTAAGACAACTTTCAACGACATTTTCACCACTTTCTTTAGTGAAATCTCCACGACATACAAAATTTGCGTCAAATTTCAAACCATTTTTCTCGAGAGCGTATTTATAGCCCCTAAACCTTTCGGCACTGTCAAAACTATTCGCTGGACCAGTTATAAAAGCAATCTTTTTGTGTCCGTGAACTTTTATAAGATGCTCTGTCATAGAATAGGCTCCATTGAAATTGTCTATCAGTATGGTGTCAACATTCATTCCGCTTATATCTTCTCCGAGGTAAACTGCGGGTATCTCAAATTTTACGACCCTCTCAACGGTCGATTCGTCAACTTCTGGATCGAAAATTATTATGCCATCGATTCTTTTTGAACTTATAAGAGAAATATACCTTTCACGTGTTTTCTCTGAGGCTTTGGAATCGAAGGTCATAAACAACGTGAAATATTTGTTTGCGCTTAACACTTCTTCTACTCCCTGAATGACTTCACTGTAAAAAGGACCCGATACCGCAGGCAAAACGAGACCCACTGTCATTGTCTTTTTTTTGCTTAAACTCACGGCTTTCGAATCTGGAAAGTAGTTGTGCGTTTTCACGAGTTGAAGAATTTTGTTTCTTTTCTCTTCAGAAATGTAGCCTGTGCCATTCAAAGCGCGCGATACCGTGGATTTAGATACACCAGCCATCTTAGCGATATCATTTATGGTTATTTTCAAATGTAAGCACCCTCTTTTATGAAACCGGTTCCACAAAATAAGATACAACTCTGACCGAAAAATGTCAAAGTTGTTTTTTAACATTTATGGATAAAATTCAGCCAAAAATGACTTATTTTAGAGAATTACTTCGTTTATCTCAAAATATCTCTTGTTTTATCCTTTAACCGCGCTTGATATA
>JAVRKN010000009.1:0-19030 GCA_031962405.1 Athalassotoga sp.
GAGGACAGTTGTACGGTAATTGTACATTTTCAATTGTTAATTTTAAATTGTCAACTCGGCATATTGACAATTCATTTTTTTTGTGGCATAATACTTACAACTTTAAGGAAGTGTTGAAATGATTATGTATTTAACATTTTTGAATTCTAAAATTAACAACAATAATAATAACTCAATCGACATCGGTCGGTTGGGTTAGTTTTTGTCATAAGAAATCCAAAAGGCCGATGAGAAAACTCATCGGCCTTTTAAAATTTTAGGAGGTGTTAAAATGGTAAATGTTCAAGAAAGTCTCAAAGTAAAAAAAGAAGTCCTTGAGGTTTCAAGTGAGATCATGTACAAGGCCGGGCAGTTTTTGAGAAAGGAAGGATTTATCGAAATTCTACCCGTCATAATCTCTCCAATCACGGATCCACTAAACCACAGCGTTTTTGATGCCTCAATCAATTACTACGACGGTCAGTATGCTCTGACCAAATCAATGATCTTTCATAAACAACTGGCAGTCAGGGTTTTCCCGAAAATCTTCACTTTTTCTCCGAACATACGTCTCGAAACGGAAGAAAAAAAGTCAACTGGAAGACATCTAATTGAATTTACACAACTTGATTTGGAAGTTAAAGACGCAAAGAGAGAAGATATTTTAACTCTCGTTGAAAACATGTTCGTGGAAATATTCGAAGATCTTGATAAAAATTTCGGTCAAATTATCAAATCGATGAACCCACACTTTTCAATTCCAAAGATCCCTTTCAAACGCGTAAAATACCTTGAGGCTTTAGAGAAGTATGGAAACGATTTTGAAGCAATTCTTTCAAAACAAGCAACTGAACCATTCTGGCTCATAGATATTCCGATAAAAGAAAGGGAATTTTATGACAGGCTGGATGGAGATGGTAAAGTTCTTGTAGACATGGATTTGATATATCCATACGGTTTTGGAGAGGCAATTTCTGGAGGAGAAAGGGAATACGAGTACGAAAAAATTCTTTACAGAATGTCTCTTAAGGGCAATGATCCACAATCTTTGAATTGGTATCTCGATGAGGTCAAAAAAGGCATTCCTCCATCGGCAGGTTGCGGGATCGGCATCGAAAGACTTACAAGATTTGTGTGCAACTTAAAGCATGTTTCTGAAGCGAGGTTATTTGCAAAAGTGCCAGGAAGTTTATCAATATAGAAAAACAGCCCCTCTTGGGCTGTTTTCATTTTTTCGTTGCTGAATATCTCTTGTTAAATCTGTCGACCTGTCCTTCGATGTCAACTATGTTTGACCTTTTACCTGTAAAGAACGGATGGCATGCGGAACAGACTTCTAATGTTATCTTCTCTTTTGTCGATAACACTTTATACTCCGCGCCACATGCGCATGTAGCCGTAACTTCGTGCAACTGTGGATGTATGCCTTTTTTCACGTTAAAACCTCCTATGAAGACTTCTCTTTTATTATAACATCTTTTTCTTTTTCTGGAGTGATTTTCATTCCTCTCAAGGATTCAAAAAGCACAACGATAAATCCTATAATTAACGGTATGAAATACCTCAAAATTCCCCATTCTATGGTAATGGTGGCAAGATACCTTCCCGGGACTATCGATGAAAAGAAGAGATAAAATTCACCTTCCGCAGTTCCGCTTGATCCAGGCGTTGGAGAGTAATATATTATAAGCGTTGCAAGTGCTTGAATTGCCAAAACATCTAAAAATTGCTGAGTTCCATTGTTAAAAAGATTCAAAGATGCTATCGTTGGAAGCACAAGTAAAAGGCTTGCACCACTTGATACGATTGAAAGCATAAAAACAAGGACTAAAATGTAAGGTTTCTGAGTAAAATTCTTTGCGCTCTCAGAATACTTTTCTATTTCATCATCGAACTTTTGGAGTAACCATTCGGCTTTTGGCCTTATTTTTTTGCTAAATTTGAATATCGATATGAATTTTCTTATGACGTTAAAAAAAGCGTTGTAAACCCTTCTGTTGAAGTTGAAAAGCACCATAAGGGTTATTATTGAAGAAGATATGATAAAACCTATTATTGCAAGCGAAAGGGCTGAAGGAACGGTGTTTAACAACGCAATCGCGCGCCTTAATTCAAAGATCGCTATCATCTCTACCGCACCTTGCCAGGCTATAAACTTGAAAACAAGAGTAGAAGTTGAAACTCCGGGCGAAACGCCAACCTTATTCAAATAAACAACCTGCATTGGTTGACCACCAGTTGATGATGGTGTTATCATTCCAAAGAAGTTAGATATTATAGTTGCCTTCAAGGATTGAAAAAAGCTTATTCGTGATTTTGAAAGCTTAACGAGTATGTAAGTGTTGAGGGCATCGGTCAGCCACGAGATCAAAAGCAGCGCTATACCAATCAGACCCCACCAACTTTTCAAAAAGAAGAAATAGAGATCGTTAAGGTTTATGCCGCCTCCAAAATAGTTCAACAAATATATCATCACGGCCGAAACTATGCCTACTATTAGCCCATAGATAACGAATTTTCTCACTTTACATCACCGATTACCTTTTTAAGCGCCGCTTCCTCTTCCATTCCCAAATTCATCTTCATTTCAAGGATTTTTTCAAGTGTTTGCCTTATTTCAATGCCATCCATTTTGTATTTTTCTTTTAAAAGGGCTCCATTGATCCTTTCAAGCCTTATTTTTGATAACTCATCTAAATACTTAAAAGTATTTTTCTCAGTTCTTTTATCATAAGCGAGCACAAGTAGAGCCTCAATTGGAAGTGATTTCATCGACGTGTAAAGGTCAAAATTACTTCTTGGATTTTCAATTGACGACAGGAATCCATCACTTTGGATCAACGATAGAGCATTGGCGAATTTAGAAGGTATGCCGTAAAGTTTTATAATCTCCACTGCCCTTTTAAACTGACAATTTCTAAGAATGAGCAAAAAGATAGCGTACAATTTGTTTAATTTTACAAATTCATTCATTTTTGCAAGCGTGAAAAATCTTGAAAAATCGATGTTTGATGGGCAATAGAGTAAACCTAAAATTCCATATTTTTGGTAAAGTTCAAATGCCTTGTCAGCCCTTTCATCTTCAACTGACCTTTCAAGTTCAGATCTGATCCTCGAAGGTGTTACAGAGAAAAGATAGCCATTCTTAATCGCATTTACAAGGAGTAATTCCGTATTCGATGATAACTTGTAATCAAACCTTGCCGCGTACCTTAAAGCCCTCAAAATTCTCGTTGGATCCTCTACAAAACTCAAACTGTGCAAAACGCGTATCTTTTTGTTTGAGATATCCTCCATCCCACCAAAGAAATCTATCATCGTTCCGAAATTATTCGTTAGATCTATGGCCATTGCATTTATCGTGAAATCCCTTCTGTAAAGATCCCTTCTCAAATTAGATCTTTCAACCTTGGGTAATGCCCCTGGTACTTCATAATATTCCGTCCGTGCCGTTGCAAAATCTATCGATATCCCATTTAATTTTACCGTTGCCGTACCAAATTCCGGATACGTAAGACACCGTACATTTTTAAATTTGGCAAAACTTTTGGCCATCTCGATTCCGTCACCTTCTACGACTATATCTATGTCAAGGCTTTCATTGCCCATCACGAGATCTCTTACAAAGCCACCAACCGCGTACGCTTTTTCTCCTCTCTCAGAGGCTAATTTGCCTATTTCCATGAGTGTGGAAAAAAGCTTTGGAGAAAGTGTTTTTTTCATCTTATCAATCATATTCCACACAAGATTGTATTCCGTTGTTGTGCTCACAATCGCCCTTATGAGATCCCTTCTTGTTATTATTCCAATAACCCTTTGTGCTTCGTCGACAACGACAATTCTTCCCACATCGTGAATGGCCATCAATTCGCCAACTTTTTGAACTTGTTCGTTACTTTTGACGGTTATAACGGGTATGCTCATCACAAGCGACAGATCATCGATGCCAGATTTTATGGCACGCTCGAGGTCTTTTTTTGTCACCATACCAATGGCATGATTTTCCTCATCTACAACTGGAAGTCCTGTAAGACCGGTGTTGTCGATCACTCTTTTTGCGTCTAAAACGCTACTTTCCTTTTTAACGGTTGTTACTGGAGTCGTCATTATATTTGCGGCCAAAAGATCTGTCTTTTCCGAGAACTCGGCCATAATCGAACCAAGATTGAGACCAAATTTCACGCAATACGCAAGAGCAAGTATATCTTCTTCACACGTTTCAGGGGACAATAAAGCTCTCGTCTTTGAATATATAACGAAAGCAAACAATTTAAGATCCTCAACTTTCGGATTTACACGCTTTTTCTGAATCTTTCTCAAAAGATGCGAAGTCTCACATCTTGACGACTCCGGTCTTTCTTCTTTGAAATCCATCTCAAAATTTTCAGTTTGAGCGAATTTTTTGAGGCTGTTATCAGGCTGCTTGCCTACAAGCAAAATTTTTGATGTTGGGTGAAGGTAAGACCACGCCACAGCACTTCCCAACCCATCTAAAGTGGCAGGAAATTTCTTAATTCTCATATTCAATCCTGCGATTATTTCCATCAACAAGCAAAACCATGATTTTACTCTCCTATTACAGTAACGCCGGTACCACCTTCGTTTTCACGCCCTATTCTGAACTTGACATGCTTTGATCTCAAAAAAGACCATATCCCATTCGAAAGTTTTCCAGTACCTTTACCATGAATTATAAAGCCGACCGAATTCGATTCTATCACACGCTCAACGAATTCTTCAACAAGTGGAATGGCATCTTCTACCGTTAATCCTCTTAAATCTATTTTGTTTGAAAATCTCTCGCTTTTAACGTACTCAATCTTTTCTTTATTTTCAGAAATTTTCTCCTTTTTTTCAATTCTTTCTATTTTTCCTGGATCAATTTCAACATTTGATCCGCCAACGTCAAGAATAACTCTATCCTTTTTGAAAGATTTTATCCTTCCGACAACATCAGTTCCCTTTATTCTCACGTAGGCTTCAGAGTCAAGTAAAGTTGCAGATGATTTCTCAAACGCATCTTGCTCGATGATCTTTCTTAACTCTTCAAGTTTTTTATTCTGCATCACAAGTTCATCTTCATTTTTCGATGTTCTTAACGTGTGAATGGCTTCTTCTATTTCTTTTTTTATTTTTAAGACGCGATCGGAAAGTATCCTTATTTCTGAAGACAACTCAGAAACTTCTTTGGATTTCAACTTTTCAAATTTTATTTCATAATCCTTTTCTTTTTGTTCTAACGTCTTTTCTCTTTGATCCAATTGTGCAAGTTTGTTTTCGTAATCGTGTATTTTGGTTTGAAGTTCCTCTACGAGAAGATCGCTATCTGAAAAGGAAGTAGAACGATTTTTTTTGAAATTTTCTACGATTTCTCTTGAAATACCCATTCTTTCGACTATTTCAAGTGCTCTACTCCTGCCCGGTAAATCCATATGTACGTGATAAGTGGGGGCCATTTTTTCGATGTCAAAACCCACTGATGCATTTCTTACATTTGCGACAACGTAAGCAAGATTTTTGAGTTCAGGAAGATGAGTAGTAACGAATACCTTTGCGCCTTTAGAAATTAAGATGTCAAGGATGGATTTTGCAAAGGCCACGCCTTCTGACGGTTCTGTGCCTTCTCCTATTTCATCTATCAAGACGATCGTTTTTTCGTCTGAAAGATTGCATATCTCATTTTCTCTCAAAACCCTTGCCGAAAAGGTACTTAATTCATTTTTCACAGACTGATTGTCACCTATATCGGAATAAAGAGAATTAAAAGTAGAAAGTTCAGTTCCACTCTTTGCCGGTATAGGGATCCCCAGAGCAAGCATCAAAGAAAAAAGGCCTATCGTTTTCAAAAATGCGGTCTTCCCGCCCATATTTGGGCCGCTCACGATTATAACACGATCCGTATGTTTTATCTCAACGTCTATTGGAATAACCTTATCATTTGGGATAAGAGGGTTGCGTCCCCCAACGATTTTGATAAGCCCGTCATTTCTAACCACTGGAATGATGCACGCATTCTTAAAACTGTAAGAAACCTTTGCGTAAACGAAATCGAATTCGCCCATCGCCTTCATGAGTTTGAAGATCAAATCGGCATTTTTTACCAACAATTCAATACCGTTGTTGATTATCCTTGATATCTCAATCGATTCTTTAGATCTTGCTATTGCAAGTGCATCGTTAAGTTCTATCATTTCTTCAGGCTCAACGTAATAAGTAAGGCCAGTTGCAGATTGACCATGTATTATGCCTTTTACCGTGGAGCGACTTGAGGCGTTGATGGGAAGCACGTATCTGTCGTGTCTTTGCACGATAAGTGCTTCTGAAATGTAGCCCGCTTTAACGCCTTCAGAGATCATACTTTTCATTTTGTAATCTATTTGCTGCTCTATGCCATGTATTTCCTTTCTAATGCTAACAAGTTCAGGAGAGGCATTGTCCTTAACACTTCCATCTGGATTAAAGGTTTTGTCGCAAAATTCCACGAATCCCTTTGGAGGAATCATCTCTTCTGCGACTGTGATCATCGAAGGAGCAGAAAAAAGCACATCGGAAATTTTTTTCGAAATTTTAAACAATTCTGCAAAATCAAGGAGGTCTTTAGGACTGATCTTTTTACCACTTAAGATCGATCTCAACGGTTCTTCCATATCCTCAACTTTGGACAGCAAAGAAGATAATTGTTCGAAAATGTTGGAAATTTCCGATACTTTCAGGTATGCCTCTTTTGGTTCCTCATCAAATTTAAGATTGTCAAAATACTTTCTCCCATAAGGAGAAAAAGATAAATCTTTCAAATTCTGTATAAAAGTGTAAAATTCCAATTCTTCAAGAGTCTTGCGGTCTACCTTCAAAAATTCAACCTCCAAAGTTGTAATTCATTGAAACTGTAAATGGACTAAGAAGTTGACCAAAATTTTCAGCGTCAAGGAAGGTGTAAGAAACGAAAAGATCGAAACCAAGGTAATTTTTCACAGTCAAGCCAACGTTAAAAGCATTTGAAAGTTGAGCGTCAAATGATCCCTTGTAACCGCACACAAGGTTAAAGAATTTCGTAATTGGAAATTCAAGCCCAGCCCCAAATTCCCTTGAAGTGAGATCGACAAAGGTGTTAAGGTTGAAAAGAGAAGCCGAATAACCAACCCCAACGATTATTTCAGCCGGATAATTTTCGACAGTTGGAGGGGTAGATTCCCACGTTATTGAAGCCAGGGCATTTTTCAAAACGGCAGAGAAGGTGTAATTGGCCGTTTGAAATATGCCGCCAAAGTCCATCGAAAAACCATTTATCACGTCCGTACCGAAAAAACCATTCACACTTGTACCGATTGAGAGATTCTTTGTCTTGTATGCAAGAGCACCGGAAAATACGTACTGAGAATAATTCAAATAATTTGCATCTATCGTTCTTGTCGTTTGAATAGATCCACCAAAGTAAAAGCTTCCAGTGTTCAAAGTTCCGGCAAGAAAATCATTTCTTATGGCACCAAGATAATGCTCTATATGAGAAAAGAAAAAGCCACCATTTTCAATTGCGATGCCCGCTGGATTGTAAGCGATTGACTGCGGACCAGCGTAAACGGTGTACAAAGCCCCGCCCATTGCTATACCGTAGGCAGAGGGATTGTTTAACTCGTCCAAGACGCCTCCAAATGTCGTGATTGAAAGAATGACGGTAAATAAGAAAATATAGGTTATCTTTTTCATCTTATCACCTCATTTTGAGATGGCAAATGGTATTGAACGTGTTTGAGTGAAAGCATTTGGAAGATTTCCGATTCCTATAACGGCAACGTACAATCCATTTGAGATTGAAGAAGGGTTAAGTGTGTAAACAAGATTCCTGTTTGAAGCCACCGCCATTCCGCTTTGAAATCCAACAATCCTTCCGCGCATATCGTAAAGATATAACTTGTAATAACAATCGTTGCTAACCGTTAAATAGAAATAAACATTTCCCGTTCCAATCAAATTGGAAGGAACTGACCAAAATGAAACGATCGAAGGAGATTGGTTATGCTGTACCTGAGCGCTTAATCCAAGCGCATAAGTTCCTGTTTTTGCTTCAAAATTGACAACTTGCATTCCTAATTCCACGGTTGGATATATGGATGAAAGTTCCCAACTTCCATTTTGGAATGAATAAACCTTTATATCTGAAAAGAGTCCATTGACGGCTTGATTGTAAAAATAAAGGTTGTAGTCAAAAGATGACACAGGAGTCACGGTAGAAACTATGGAAATGGCATCTGATACTTGGTTGAAATTCGAATACCCGGTGTAAAAGTCCTGCGGATTGAAATTTTCAAGATAAACTGCTATCAAAGAGTTTGAGGGAAAGGCATTCGATGGTATCATAACCCATCCTCCGTCCGAAAGGGTAATGCTCATCGCTCCATTTACCATGTATTTTGAGAAACTCTTCGATATCACGGTTGGTGTGTTCAAGAAGGTTGCAACTATGGTTACATTTCCAGGAGTGTTTGTGTAAGTGTAAGTTCCGACCCAACTTTGACCAATTTTGCTTACGGGTATAACCTGAGAAATAGAAACATCATTAACCGTGATCGTGGGCGTAGAAACAGAGGAAACATTCACAACTACTTTAGGTGTACCGTTGAGAAGGCTTATGCTCATGGAAGGAAGGATGCTAAGTGCATGAGCGCTCAAATTTGGAGTCAGGATCGTTTGTAAATTTTGACCTTTGTACACATATCCAACTATTATCTTTGACAAGGTATAGGTACCGGGCATGGTCATGTTCACACTCGAAGAAAAGTCATTTCCAACGGGAGACAAATTGAACGTTTGCGAATTCTGAGGCGTTATCCATACCACGTAAACGTAAGAAAGAGAAACGTCATTCGAATAATAAATTGAAAAATTTGCAGATACTGTACTACCAACTCCAAAACTTGTGCCTGAAATTGAAACGGGAGTTATCACAAGTCCATCAGGACCCAACAGAAATCTTGCGAGTAAATAGTCAGACAAACCTGTGCGCGGATCATTTGTTTTCATAATTGCATCAAGAGTGTAATAATTTCCAGGGATAAAGACGCCGGTGGGATTTACGGAAATTGTTGCCGTTTTTCCCGCCAAAATTTGTCCATTCGCGGGGGTGATTGAAAGGCCAGTGGGAGAAGAATAGTTTGTGAAATAAAGCGTTTTTGATCCTATGTTTTTCGCGCTTACAAGGCATGACTGTAATTCATTTGATATGAATGGAACGTACACAATCGTTGATTGCACGCTCGCGGCAGGTATGTCGCTTGTGAAAGTCGCAATGTTTGAAACAAAAGAAGAAGTGGGTGTTTGTAAGATGCCCTCAGCCCTGTAATTTGCGACATTTGTAACGTTGTAATTGTAGACATATTTGCCATTTAAAAGATATGGAATGCAAGACTGAGTTGAATTTGTTGATGAATCGTAAACTTCTATGACGGCAGAGGCAGAGATGGTTGGAGACGAGAACATGGTCAACGTTACGGTACCATATAGAAGAAAGGTTGGCGTTGCTGTCAAGGTAACGGATATCCCCATCGCAAAAATTGGAATTAGAATTGTCAAAGTAAGGAATAAAAGTTTTCTCATTTTAACCCTCCCTCGAACTTACTCGTCAATTCTTGTCCACAAGTTCATACGCTCAATTATCTCACAAAAAAGTTTAAAATCACATCTCCATAATTTTTTCTGGATTTCAAATGTATATTTTTACCTTCCTCAGGCAATGCTTCTTTTCCGAAAGATTCTATCACGATTATGCCATTTGGCTTTAATATCTGAGGATGTTCATCGATCTCTTTAAAAGTTTCAAAAAGCAAACCCGTCTCGAAAGGAGGATCGGCAAATATGAAATCAAAATCCTTTCCTTTCGATATCAATCTGCGAATTGCTACTCTAAAATCAAGGTTAAGAATCGTGAAATCGTCGTTAAATCTTTCCAAATTTTTTCTTATGGTCATGCAAGATGATCTTGATATTTCAACTATGGTGGTACTTGCAACAGATCTACTCAGTGCTTCGGCCGAAATGATTCCGCTTCCACCAAAAAGTTCCAACATTTTCATGCCTGTCACGTCTATCATGTTAAAAAGCGCTTCTCTGACAATTGCCGGTGTGTAACGGGTTCTCTTATCTGAAACTGAAGAGATATTCATCTTCGAATACTTTCCTCCCGTTATCTTCATTCAACCGACCTCCACAAATTTGATTTTTTCACCGTATCTTTTGTTTATCTCCTCACGTAATTCGGGATGAGACTCAAGATTTGGATCTGTACTTATGATTTCTGCCGCATCTTCTCTTGCCATGATAAGTATATCTTCATCTTCAACGAGATTGGCAACTTTGAACTCTGGCATGCCGTGTTGGCGGGTACCCATGAACTCCCCAGGACCGCGCATTTTAAGATCGTATTCGGCGAGATTGAAACCATTAAAAGTGTGCTCGAAATACCTTAATCTATCAAGTTCAACACCATTTGTGAGCAATATGCAAAAAGACTCATTTCCACTTCTTCCCACTCTTCCTCTGAGTTGATGAAGTTGTGCAAGGCCGAATCTTTCTGGATGTTCTATCACCATAACGCCAGCGTGTGGAATGTCTATGCCAACCTCTATGACAGTGGTAGAAACAAGCAGTTGAATTTCTTTTCTAAGAAATTCCTCCATCACCTTCTCCTTTTCCTCCGAAGGCATTCTTCCATGGAGCAAACCTATTTTATAATCTCTAAAAGGTCCATTCTTGAACTCTTCGTAAACCCTTTTTGCGGCGCTGAGATCTATTTTTTCAGACTCTTCTATCAAAGGCACGATCCAAAAAACCCCGACGCCTTGATTCATCTCCTGCATGACAAATTCATAAACTTCGCTCTTCTTTGAATCATTCACTATCAAAGTTCTTGGATTTTTTTTGCCATGTGGCATTTCATCTATAACCGTGATATCAAGATCGCCATAAAGGGTCATAGACAAAGTTCTTGGAATTGGAGTCGCCGTCATCACAAGCGTATCAACTGCTCTGCCTTTTGACATAAGCGTCTCACGCTGCCTTACGCCAAACTTATGTTGTTCATCTATCACGACGAGTCCAAGATTTTTGAAATTCACATCCTTTTGGATTAACGCATGGGTTCCTATGACAAGGTTAAGTACTCCCGAGGATAATTTTTCTTTTACGATCATTTTCTCAGAATTTGGAGTCGATCCAGAAATAAAACCAACCTCGATATTCAAATCAGAGAGATCTTTTTTTATCCTATCGTAGTGTTGTTTCGCCAACACGTATGTTGGTGCCATAAACGCAACCTGAAATCCACTCTCTATAACGTCCAAAGTTGCGATTTCAGCAACAACCGTTTTCCCGCTTCCGACATCTCCGTGCAGTAATCTATTCATTGTCTTATCGCTCTTCAGATCATCTTCTATCTCCCTAATCGCATTTTTTTGCGCATTTGTAAGTTTGAACGGAAGAGACTTGATGAATTTTTTGGACATTTGGCCTTCAAATACTTTCGCTATTCCACCTTTTGATTGAACGTTATGCTTGATCATCATCTTAGATATCTCAAGCAAAAGAAATTCATCGTACGCAAGTCTTTTTTTTGATGCTCTAAGATGAAATTCGCTTTTAGGAAAATGCATTCCATAAATTGCACGCTTTATGTCTATGAGTTCCCTTCGCCTGAGAAACTCCTCTGGAACTATTTCTTTGAAAGCGTTGATGTACTTAACGTTGTTTTCGATTATGGATCTCATGACTCCTTGAGAGATGCCCGAAGTCAAATCGTATATTGGAAATATCCTTGGAGGAGCATCATCGATGATTTGAAAGTCTGGAGAGTAAACTTTGAAATTTCCATATTCTTTTTTAACCAAACCGCTGAAAGCTATTCTTTTTGCCTTCGATAGCGACTCGTAAAGATATTCCTGATTAAACCACACAAGATACATGTTGGAAAATCCATCTGTCACGACAACATTTACAATCTTAAAATTTTTGACCCTTACCTTCTCGACATTCACAATTTCAGCTGTTGCGGCAACTTGTTCACCAACTTTGAGATCGAGTATTTTCAAAGGCCTTCTCCAATCATCGTAGAGACGTGGAAAGTGGTACATAAGATCTCTTATGGTGTAGATTCCCAGTTTTCGTAAGGCCTTTTCACGCGTTGGTCCGACCTTTTTCCCAAATTTCACTTCCAAATCCAGATCAAGTGTCTCATCGCTTGGCGGTGGAGATTCGATGAGATTTTCCATTCTTAATTTCTGTACCATTGCGAGTCCATTTTTCAGCCTGACTTCTACACGATCTCTTGTTAACTTTGAAATACCCATAAAATACCTACAAAAAGCCTCGAATCTTTCCTTAACATCTGGTGTGACCAGCGTATTTTTAAAGGCATAAATTATGAACTTTTCAAACTCAACAACTTGAAGATCATCTCTCAAACTTTCTTTTATTTTACTTTCAACGGTGTCAACAAATTCCTCGAACAACATCTATAATCCTCATCGTCCAACAAAAAAACTTCGGATGAGATTATGGATATTCATCCTTTGAATCTCCATTTGATTTGTTTGAATTTGCAAATAAAAGTCTACGATGATCCCTACCACTAAAAGCAACAAAAGGACAATTAACAAAGTAATTTGTCCTTCACGCATTTTCGACCCCAACGAAGGGCAAATTGCGCTTTTTTTGATCGTAATCGAATCCGTAACCTACTATAAATTGATCTCCTATCTCGAAGCCCACGAAATCTACCGGTACGTCAACCTTTCTGTGAGCCTTCTTTTCAAAAAGCGTCGCAACTTTTAACGTTGCCGGTTTATACTTTGAAAAGTATCCAAGAATGTAATTAAGCGTTATTCCGGTGTCAACTATATCTTCAACGACGAGAATATGCTTACCGTATATGCTTTCATCAAGCCACGATTTTACCCTTACGCGCTCTGTGCTCCCTGTGCCGGCATAACTTGAAACCTGAACAAAACTGTAAAGTACATCCATGTTTATCTCAAGCACCAAATCGCTGAAAAAATGTATCGCCCCCTTTAAAACGCAAACGGCCGTTATCTCATTCGTGAAAGGGCTGTACGTATTTGTTATTTCATTTCCAAGTTCTTTAACGCGTGCGCAAATCTGATCTCTTGTAAAAAGTGTTTGCACAAAGCACCCCCATTACATCTCAAATATGACAACTTTACGATCAAATTTCCTTACATCCTCTAACTTTGCCTCAAAGGGTCCCTTTACCTTCAAAATATCTTTAAAAGATGATGTGAAATCTTCAAGTTTTCCGAGTTCAAAGCTCACATATTTGGTCATGTAATGCATCGGGAAAATAAGGTGCGGCCTTAAACGATTGGCAATTTCTGTTGCCTGTTTTGCATCTATGGTAAATACTCCTCCGACTGGTATCATTATCACGTCAACATTCTCAAGTTTTCTAATCGTGCTATCGTCGATCATGTGGCCAAGATCGCCAAAATGCACAACCGTTAAAGAAGATGGAAATTTCATCTTGAAGATGATGTTAGGACCGCGCTTTGCCCCTTTCTCTTCGTCGTGATATGAAGGAATGCCCTCAATTTGTAGAGTACCAAAATTGTGAATTCCCGGCTCCTTGATAACTTCAAAATTTCCTCTCAGTAAGTTATGTGCGTTGTGATCAAAATGTTGATGACTTTCAGTTACATGCGTGGGCTTTACATTTGGAATTGGATATCCTACACTTTTATCAAAAGGATCTGTCACAAGGAAAATGCCGTTATCTTCTATCGCAAAAGAAGAATGTCCAAACCACCAGAATTTCATTGAAGATCACCTGTGCTTTCAAAATTAACGTTGACCGGCGGATCTATTTTTCTCAAATGGTAAGGCGAATATTTATCCTGATGCTTTTTTGAATACCAACTCAAAAGCCAGTAATAAATTCCAGCACTCGCAAGTGAAATTCCAAGAGACCAGAAGTTTCCAAGTTTTGTTAAATTTATAAGCGTTATGGTCAATCCAATGAATATGATGAGAGGAATGCCATAAAGCAACATCGAGAGTTTTGTGGCATTTAAACTCTTTGGCGTTTCAAATTCGACATAATCACCAACCTTTATGTCAAGATCTTTTGGCTTTGGAATAAGAGTTTGAGAACTCGAATTCATTGCGCAATGGCCAGCCATAACACACTCCGAACACGAACTTGTCGAAGTAACGTTAACTATAACGGCATTTTTTTCGACTTTTATAACTTTGGCAATTTCTATCATAAAAATCACCACCTTTCTGATATAATTATTATATCACTGTTTTAAGGAGAGATAAAGTGAATTTAGATATTTTAACAGTTGAAGTTGGAAGCACAACGACAGTTGTAAGCGGATTTGTTGGAATTGGCGATCGTCCAAAATTGGTTGTTCAGGGAGAGCATTACACAACCGTCAACGAGGGAGACGTGACGATCGGAATAGAAAGGGCTCTTAAATCCATTGAGGAAAAGATTGGTGAAAAGGTAAAATGGGAGAAGATGCTCGTTTCTTCAAGTGCTGCCGGCGGCTTGAAAATGACAGTTCATGGCCTTGTTTACAGCATGACGGTGAGAGCGGCAAGAGAGGCTGCTCTTGGAGCAGGGGCAATTGTAACCTTCGCAACGGCTGGGAAGATCTCTGAGGAAACGATCGACGAAGTAAAGAAAATATCGCCAAAACTCATTTTGCTTTCCGGTGGTGTTGATAACGGTGAAAGCGAAACGGCCATCCATAACGCGGAGATTTTTGCGAAAAGTGATTTGAATCTTCCATTTGTTTATGCGGGCAACGCCGCCGTTTCATCAAAAGTTGAGAACATCTTTAAAAAACATGGTAAAGAAATAATCATAACTCAAAATGTTTATCCCAAGGTCGATTTTTTAAACGTCGAACCGGTTAGAAAGGTAATTCAAGACGTTTTTTCAAAACATATAATTCATGGACCTGGCATGTCTAAACTTGATGGTACGGTTAACGGCAAGATAATTCCGACACCGGCAGCCGTTATGTCAGCCGTCGAAATATTGCAAAAGGAGATGGGAGATTCGCTTGCCGTAGATATAGGCGGTGCCACAACAGATGTTGATTCGGTTACAAATGGATCTCCGGAAATTCAAAAAATGCTAATTTCTCCTGAACCATTCGCAAAAAGAACGGTAGAGGGAGATCTTGGCGTCTTCGTGAATGCGAAGTACGTTGTTCAAAGTTTTGAATGGATAAGAAATAAATTCTCAGATCATCAAGCACTTTTGGAACGGATAACTCCATATCCAAAAGACGAAAGGATGGAAGAATTCATGAAAGATCTGGCCTTAGCCTGTGCATCTGAGAGTATAATAAGGCATGCTGGACAAAAAAGATACCTTTATGGCCCAACGGGCAGAGTTGAAATTGCAGAAGGAAAGGATCTTACGGCGGTGGAAAATGTATTCGGTACGGGAGGAGTGCTAAGCCGTTCCAGGTTAAACGTTGAAATATTGAATGAGATCAAAAACATCTCCAAAAAGTATCCTATGGCATTGTTGCCCAGACCTGAAGTCAAACTTTACATCGATTCAAATTACATCTTTGCCGCTTGTGGCCTTATATCCCAAATAGATCCAGAATCTGCCAAGAAATTGTTGTTGGAAGATGTCAAGCGTGTCGGATGATATCATAGTAAGAACGGACGGAGGCTCAAATCCAAATCCTGGACCGGCTGGCAGTGCTTTTATAGTTGAAGAAGATGGAAAAATAAGATGCGCTCATTGTGAATACATCGGAATAGCAACGAATAACGAAGCAGAATACATGGCGATCTTGATGGCTTTGGAATATTTAAAGACACATTTTTCTCAAAAAAATATAAAAATTCTTAGCGACAGCCAATTAGTCGTAAGGCAAATGAAGGGTGAATACAAGGTAAAAGCAGGCAATCTGCTTTCAATAAGGGAAAAAATATATGAACTATCAAAGGGAATGAAAGTGGAATTTGAGTGGAATGAGAGAAAAGAAAATAAAATTGCCGATCTTCTTGTTAGATTCGTGAGGGGGGAAAGAGGCATTGAATAAGATTTTTGATTTATTTTTTACCCCTAAAACCTTTTTCAAAAATTCAACTTTTGGACCTTTTGATTCAATTTTTGCAACTTTGATCTTGTGGATCGTGAATGTGCTCGTTGTTTTCCCCATTTTCAAAGAAACGCCTCTTTTTGGTGGCTTTTTTGATTTTTCTCTCGTGATTTTGGCCATTATATTCCTTTACGAAATTTTTTCTGGCGCACTTCATATGTTTGTGGCAAAAAATGAAAAAGTTTTCTGGGGATTTCCATACGTTTTGATGCCGCACATTTTGACTGGTTGGATTCTTTCAATTGGCATCTTCTGGAATTTATCTTACGTGTTTCTGGTCATTCCCATAGGATGGTCTATCTTGCTTGAATTTTATCTTGTCAGATCTTCAATGGGAAGAGGAATTTTGTACACTTTAACGATGAGAATAGCGAGGGATTTTGTATTCTTTATGGTGATTGGGATCATCTTCAGGAGATGGTTTTTGTGAATATCGGCATGATGAGCGACACCTACATTCCCCAGATAAATGGGGTTGCCACCTCCGTTCATCTTTTCAAAGAATACCTTGAGGAAATGGGAAATAACGTTTACGTCTTTGCCCCCGTTGTTCCTTCGGATGAAGCACGTGCTTTTAAGGTAAGTGGCTTAAAATTCTTTTTCGAGCCTCAACACAGATTTGCCATACCTCTCTCTCAAAAAATACTTAAAATATCATCAAAATTGGATCTCGACATAGTTCATTCTCATGCTCCCTTCAGCATGGGCTTCCAGGCAATAAGGCTAAGTGAAAAAATTGGAATTCCGCACATACACACTTACCACACACTTTTAACGGAATACAGGCATTACCTTCCGATGCCATTGAGACCGACTGAAAAGGCTGTAAAGGAATTCAGCATGTGGTTTTGCAACATGACCGATGCTGTCATCGCTCCAACGGAAAAAATAAGAGATGAACTTACGGATTACGGTGTGAAGGTACCAATCTATACACTTCCGACAGGCATAGATGTCAAAAATTTCCAAAGAAATCTAAGATACTCTATAAGAGAGAAACACAACATACCTCAAAATGATAAGATCGTGCTTTTTGTTGGAAGAATAGCAAAAGAAAAAAACATTATTTTCTTAATAGACGCCTTTTTTGAACTTCATAAGAAGATGAATAATACGACGCTTTTGATAGTTGGAGACGGTCCTGAAAAACAGGAAATAATTCACAAGGCAGCGCATCTTGGCATAAGAAATAAAGTTATACTTGCGGGTTACATAGCGAGGGAAGACATAATAGAATATTACAGACAATCGGATCTCTTTGCTTTTGCCTCTGTTACGGAGACCCAAGGTCTTGTCGTTTTAGAGGCACTTGCCGCAGGGCTTCCCGTAGTTGCCGTGGCAAAAGAGGGTATTGCAGATGTACTTGTCGACGGTAAAGGGTGTTTGCTTGTAGACAAGCCTCTTATAGAACCATTTGTTGATAGGATGGAGAAAATCCTAAAAGATAGAAATTTAAGATTAAAATTTTCTGACGAAGGGCTAAATTACGTCATTCAAAATTGGTCAATGGATGCAATGGCTAAACGCTTACAAGACATATATCACGAAACAATGAACCTTTCAAAAAAAAGGAGGAAAATATATGGTACCAAATCTTTTTTTACTTATTTACACGACATCGGATTACGGTTTTTCTAACAATTCATTGGTATACCGGCAAAACAAATCCGAAATTCAAAAGGCCGTACTCTGGACCATACTCATAGGACTGGGGCTTTCATTTAATTTGCTTGTTTTTCCAACGGGATTAATTGCCATACTGGCCTATATTGCCATAACAGCAGGCCTTACTTTTTTAAAACCAAGAAGTGACAAATTGTCATGGTATCTTGAAATGGAATCGATAAACCTTGCCGTTGCACTGATTTTTACTTTTATTTTCAGCGCTTTTGTTTCAGAGCATAATTACATAGAGCCACCCTTCATAAATTATCTTTTTGGACTCGTCGTTTCTTCCGTTGTACTTGCAGACATTTTCAGGAGATCCAATTTGATAGACATAAAGTCCAACGATGCCGACGGAAATTTTGAAAGGATCTTGATCTTCATCTTCATAATGGCACTTCAATGGTGGTATTTGGCTTTAACCCTTGCCGGAATGTTGATTTACAGGTTGATAAGATACAGAAAGTTTGATAAAATGTGGATCATAAGTCCTTTGGCTGGTGTGGCCCTTTCATTCCTATGGCTTTTGCTGATGAATTTCGGTTTGATTTGAAAATCACCAAAAATAGATCCAGAATTGGCTGACCCACGCTTCGTTTCGAAGATCATATGCTATATGCCATTGATTGTTTCGTGATCGGCTTCGACATGTGCCCATTCGGAAGCTGGTCCTCACTTCGTTGCGGAGGCTTCCTCACGGGCATCATGTCCTCCGCCTTATTCCATTTGCCATACGCTATACGCCATGTGCTGCTTTTTGATCGGCTCCAGCATATGCCCCGTCGAAATCTGGTCCTCACTTCGCTGCGGAGGATTTCTCTGGGGCATTATGCTCTCCGCCTTACCGATCACTAATCACTAATCCCTAATCTCTATTCTCTAATGCCTAATCTCTAATCCCTGTATTTGCCATATGCTATACGCTATGCGCCGTTTTTGACGGGCTTCGGCAGGCACCCTCTCGATGTCTGGTCCTCGCTTCGCTGCGGAGGCCATCTCGAGGGCATCCTGCCCTTCGCATTACCGCCCACTAATCTCTAATCTCCATTTCCTAATCACCGTTTTCGCTTTTGCTGATCACTCATCACTCGTTACGCGTCACTGTCTTTTCTATTCGCCATAAGCCATACGCTATACGCCATAGGCTATACGCTATATGAGTGGATACTTGACTTTTAAAGTAGATCGAAAAATAAAGGCCCTAATAAAGGGCCTTTTCTATAATTAAGGGGGATAGGGGGTATTTCAAA
>JAVRKN010000010.1:0-18978 GCA_031962405.1 Athalassotoga sp.
GTACCATTTGCTGTTTTGAGTGGCTCCGACCTGTTGCCCATTCGGAATCTGTACTCGCTTCGCTGCGAAGGCTTCCTCACGGGCAACAGATCCTCCGCCACATACCATTTGCCATATGCTATACGCCATACGCCATTTGCTGTTTTGTATCGGCTCCAGCATATGCCCCGTCGAAATCTGGTCCTCGCTGGCGCTGCGGAGGATTTCTCTGGGGCACTATGCTCTCCGCCATACCATGTCTTTTTTACTGATCACTCGTCACGCGTTACGCGTCAGTGTATTTGCTATTTGCCATATGCTATACGCTATATGCAATGTGCTCTTTTGTTGGCTCCAGCATATGCCCCATCGAAATCTGGTCCTCACTTCGTTGTGGAGGATTTCTCTGGGGCATTATGCTCTCTGCTAAGATTCGGAATTTAAAGTTGGTTTAGTATAAGAATATTCGATTGGAGGTTAGTTATGATGAAATTACTTTTAAAAAATGCGACTATTTTCCCAATTGCTTCTAAACCTTTCAAAGGAGATGTACTTGTTGAAGATGCGAAGATAAGCGCAATTGGTGAATCAATAAAGAAAGGTAAGGGTACCGAAGTTATAGATTTAACCGGTAAGTATCTGCTTCCAGGCTTCATAGACGCACATTCTCACATAGGGCTCAGTGAAGAAGGCGTTAACGGTCCAGTAGGCACAGATGTGAATGAAACAACAGATCCAGTTACCGCCGATGTTAAAGCCATTGATGGATTTAACCCCCAAGATCCGGCGATCGATAGAGCACTTGCAGGAGGAGTGACGACCGTCATGATAGTTCCTGGAAGCGCAAATCCAGTTGGTGGGCAGGGAGCGATAATAAAATTCAAGTCTCGTCTCGTAGACGAGATGATAGTCAAAGAACCTAGCGGATTGAAAATGGCCTTTGGGGAGAATCCAAAAAGAGTTTATGGAGAGCAAAAGAAAACGCCATCAACTCGTCTTGGAGTCGCCGCCGTTGTGAGATCATATTTCACAAAAGTACAAGATTACATGAAAAAGAAAGAAATTGCGCAAAGAGACGGCAAACCATTTACCGAAAGAGATTTAAAACTTGAGGCGGGAGAAAAGGTCTTAAAAGGAGAAATTCCTGCCAGAATCCATGCCCATCGTTACGATGATATACTTACAGCCTCAAGAATAGCAGATGAATTTGGATTTAAGTTCGTCATAGAACACGGCACGGAAGGATATAAAATTGCCGATTTTCTTAAGGCAAAAGGCATCCCCGTGGTGGTAGGCCCTCTCATGACCTTTAGAACAAAGCGCGAACTGAAAGATATGACAATGGAATCAATAAACATCTTAGTTGAAAAGGGAGTACTTATCTCTTTGATGTGCGATCATCCTGTAGTGCCGCTTGAATATGCCTCTATTCAGGCTGCAGCAACTTTAAGGTATGCGGTAGAAGAAACAGATGCGCTTAAAATGCTCACGATAAATCCGGCCAAAATACTCGGCGTGGAAGACAGAATTGGATCTATTGAAAGGGGGAAAGATGCAGATATAGTTGTGTGGAGCGGTAATCCGTTTGATGCCAGATCGAAAGTTGAAAGTGTTTACATAGAGGGTAGAAAGATTTTGTGATTAAAATACAATTAAAATTTAATTTTAAAAATATCTTTTTTTAACTTTTACGAGTTAATATACTTTCAAAGTAAAGGAGCAAATAAAGGTGATAAATATAATTTGGTCAACAACAAATGAAAGAAGACATAACAGAATATCGCTCGGTGGAGTGATACTCTGATCGTGCTTAAATGAATTCCACCGGGCCACATTGAAAAATGTGGCCCTTTTTATTTTAAAACAGGAGGTAAGAGAATGAAAAAGTTTCTTGTTTTTGGCGTAGTTGTTGTGTTCTTAATCATTTCCGTAACTGCACAAAATGTCGTAAATCCAGACACCATAGTCTACGAAGAACCAGGTCCTTTTCAGTCGTTGGATCCTGCATGGGAATACGATACCACCTCTGCTGAGGTCATATGGCAACTCTACGATTCGTTGCTTCAGTACGATGGAACATCGACCACGAAACTCTTGCCGATGCTCTCGACAAATGTACCGTCCGTCTCAGATGGAACCATTCTTGATAATGGGATGACTTACGTCTTTCACATTCGCCAAGGCGTTTATTTTCACAACGGAGATTTGTTGAAGCCTCAAGATGTCGTTTACTCTCTTGAAAGATTGGTCTTACTTGACTACAGCGGGGGACCATCCTGGATGCTTGCGGGACCGTTGTTGCCGATGGTAGATGGTCACTACGTTACGACTATCGTGCAGGAAGTTGCAAAAGAATTAGGACTCAGCGATCCTTTGAGTTACACGAGTTTAAGTTCCCTTGGTATCTTTGCAACTGGCACAAAAGTCCCACTCAACGACAAGTACAAGCAGGCGCTCATAAATGCTTTTAACTTGCTCGCCAAAGATTTTGAAATCAAGGGAAATGATTTGATAATCCATCTTCCCCAACCATTTGAGCCTTTCTTATACACTCTTGCAAAAGGAGGCATATGTGAATCTGTCATCCTCGATGAAAAATGGTGTGCCCAAAACAAAGCCTGGGATGGTAAAGCAGATGATTGGTGGTATTACCATAATCCAACGCTTAACGAAGATACCCTTACGAACATAGAAAATGGGACGGGACCGTACTTCATGAAGTATTATATACCTGGAAGAGAGGTCTTCTTTCAAAGGTTTGATAAATATTGGGCTGGCCCTGCGAAGATAAAATATGCCGTCATAAAGTACGTTAACGAATTCACAACAAGGCTACTCGATCTTAAATCAGGCCAAGCAGATGCCATTTACGTTCCAGTCGAAAATTTGTCCGAAGTCGAAAATGACAAAAATGTAAAAGTTTCCATCTACCCACAATTATCAGTTTACGAATTAAATTTCACGTGGAATCTTGTAAGCGATGGCAATCCATATATAGGATCTGGAAAGTTAGATGGAAATGGCATACCGCCTGACTTCTTTTCGAATCTTGACGTAAGAAAGGGCTTTGAATATCTTTTCCCATACACGGAATACATTAAAGAGGCGTACAACAATTTAGCGTATCAGCCGAATGGCGCGATAATGAAAGGATTGTTTGGATACAGTTCGGATCTACCGCAATACGAGCAAGATCTTTCAAAGGCTGCAGAATATTTCAAAAAAGCCTACAACGGAGAGTTGTGGGAGAAGGGATTTAAATTCTCTGCCATCTATGAAAGTGGTGATACCACTGGGCAATTAGCCCTTACAGCGTTGAGCAACGCCGCAAGAGAGGTTAATCCGAAATTTCAAATAAACGTTGTTGGTGAATTATGGCCAAATCTTCTTAGCGACAGTTTATCTTTTAAATTGCCAATATTCACAATGGGATATCTTGCAGATTATCCAGATCCTTACGATCTTGCCTATGCTTACTATTCATCCACGGGCATATTTGGAGCATTTATAGGTCAAAGTTTCGTTGATTTTGCTCAAAAGTCTCTTGATCCTCTTGTGAATGAACTTTTGACTACCTCTAATCCTTCTAAACGCGCTGAAATAGTGAAGCAACTCGAAGAAATAGACTACAACGAGGCGCTTTACATCTGGACAGATCAGCCATTCGGAATATTTGTAAGACGCACATGGCTAAAAGGATGGTATCCAAACGGTGTAAGGCCGGGAATAGATTTTTATTCGCTTTCCAAATAAAAAGGGTGGGAGAGATCCCACTCTTTGTTTACCGTTTTTTCTCGGCCATGTTGATTATTTTAGACAATCTCCTGTAAACGACGGATTTTGAAATTGGAGGATTTAGCATATTTCCTATTTCCCTTAAAGAAAATTCTGGGTGATTTAAACGCAAAATGGCTATTTTTTGAACGTCTTCTGGAAAATTATCAAGACCTATCTCTTTTTGAACGAATTTTATCGCGCTAATCTGTTTCCAACTTGCTTCTCCGCTTCTTCTCGAGTTTGCATCTATGAAATTCATACTCCGAGTTACATCAGAACTTATCTTTTTAGATGACATTATGGAGGAAAATTTTTTTGCAGAGTTTACGGCACCAATTAAATTTAGAAATTCGTTTATCATTTCACCGTCTTTTATGTAAAATCTGTATCCATAATGAACGTCAACTATAAATCCAACCATTCCAAAGTTATTTGCAAGTTTCTCTTTCAACCATTCAAGTGTTTCTATTTGACGATTGTAAAATTCAAGATGATGGTATTTAGACGGATCGGCTATATACCCTGAGGATATAAAAGCCCCTCTCAAAAAAGCACTCATGATTACAGGATCTTTAAAAAATTCGTCGTGTATTCTTCCGATTAGATCAAGTCCTATTTGTGAGATGAATTTTTTAACGTCATAAGCCATTATCTTCATTATGAAAGTTTTGCCAGAATTTAATTTTTCTTGGTTATAATTCACCTGTGTCTCTTCGATGCCTATGGTTTTTAAAATGAGTTTTGTCCTTTTAATTGCCCCTATGTCTTTAAGCAAGATTTCTATGTAAGTGGTTTTACCTATCTCTATGGATCCTTTGAACTTAATCATTCCAGCGAGTTCGGCGTTAGAAAGTCTCTCTTCAATGGGAAGACGGTAGAGTTCTTCTCTGATCTCAGAAGCGAACGCCATGCTTATCACCGATAAGATCGATGGAAGTTTGATGAACGGCTTGTGCAAGTAAATGAGGATCATGTCTGACCTTTTTTTGCCCATCATTTTTGTCAACAACGATCTTGACCATATCAATTCTTAAAAATTTAGGATTCTCACTTTTGCAGATAACAGGTTCTGAATTTTCTTTTTTATATCTTTTAAGCACTTCTTGAGGGATTTTTTGAGAGTTTATTATCACACGATCTATTTCAGATTTCAGATAACTTTCGACAACTCTTACGTGATCTTCAACTGACATACCCGTCGTCTCGCCAGGCTGCGTCATCAAATTGGCAACGAGTATCTTAGGTTTATCCTTTATGGCTTCCGTTATGCCGTCCACGAGCAAATTGGGAACAATGCTTGTGAAGAGGCTTCCAGGTCCCAAAACAACCACGTCACTTGTCGAAATCTCATCAATGGCTTTTGGAAATACCTTCGCCTGACTGCTCAAACTTATTTCCCTTATCTTCCCATTCTTTTTGGCTATGTTACTTTCACCCACGACGATCTCTTCATCTTCGAATTTCGCTATAAGTTTTACGGATTCTTCAGTTACGGGCAGCACCTTTCCTTTTATGGCCAAAATCGAAGATATACTTTCTATTGCCGTTGGGAAACTACCACTTATTTTTGTCAGAGCGGCTATTATAAGATTTCCAAGGCTTTGATCTTTAAACCTTTCTCCATCTTTAAATCTGTAAGCCATTATTTGAGCCATAAGAGATTCATCTTCGGCAAGTGCTATTATGTTGTTTCTTATATCTCCAGGAGGTAAAACGCCAAGTTCTTCGCGAATAATACCAGAACTTCCACCATCATCCATGACTGTAACTATCGCCGCGATCTCTGTGTCTGGAAAATCTTTTAATCCCTTAAGTAAAGTTGAAAGTCCCGTTCCACCACCGAAAGCAACGATTTTCAACCAATTCACCTCTCGATATCTCTGTGTGAAATTCTCACAGAAGCATCGCCTTTTAACAATTCAGAAAGCCTATTCGCTATGTAAACAGATCTATGTCTTCCACCACTGCAACCGATTGCGACATATATGACGTTTTTTCCTTCTTTTGAATAACTTGCAATGGCTATTTTTATTAGATCGGCCAATTTATTTATGTACTCTTCAACGATGTCAAACTTTTGAAGGTATTCGATGACTTCAGGATCATTTCCAGTTTTATCAGCCAATGATTCAACGTAATAAGGATTTGGAAGGAATCTCGCGTCAAAAACGAAATCGGCTCCAAGCGGTAAACCGTACTTAAATCCAAAAGATTCAAGGAAAATCTTCAAAATTCTTTCTGATTTGCCTTCGACTATTGTCGTGATCTCACTTCTAAGTTGGTGGGTGTTTATCAAAGATGTGTCTATAACGTAATCAGATATTTCCCTTATTTCGAACAAAAGGCGCCTTTCTTCAACTAAAAGTTTCTCTATTTCCTGATCTTTTTCTTTGGAAAGCGGATGACGCCTTCTCGTAAGATTATATCTGTTTATCAAAACATCATCTTTTGCATCCAAAAAGATGATCTTGACCAAAACATCCTTTGATTTGAGATCTTCTATGACAGATTTTATCTGGCCAAGCATTTGACCTGCCCTTACATCGACTATTGTAGCGATTTTTTTCCCGTTAAAAGTTGAATTCATGAGAGAAAGCATATCCACCAACAATGCAGGGGGAACGTTATCCATGCAAAAATATCCTATGTCTTCCAACGCTCCAAGTGCCGTTGTTTTGCCTGCTCCGGACATACCGGATATGACAACAAGTTCAGCTGCCAATTCTCTTTCCTTGCTTTTCTATCTTTTCTGTCAGTGCTGCCAACTGTTTTTTAAGTTCTAAATTTTCTTCAAGTGTGTTAAGCAGCATCATAAGAAAGAAAGTTTCATTTCCGTACTTTTCAACTTCTTGAGAATGAGAGGCAAAATTCATCTTGATCTCGTTTAAGATCTCATCAACTTGGCTTTGTGGATCGCCTGTCTCAAATTTGTAAGTCTTGGTTCCCAACTCAAAGTTAACAGTTCTTTTCATACCTTTCAAACACTCTCCTTTTTGTCAGAACCAACGATATTTTCAAGTTTTTTCATCAAAATCTCAACCCTAACACTCTGCTCTTTCAGCATCTCTTTAAGATCCACATTTTCATTTCTTAGAATCTCTATTTCAGAATTTAATTTTTCAATGTCTTTTATAAATTGTTCTCTCTCTTTTAAAAGTCCATCGACGAGTTCTTCAAGTTTTTTTAGAATATCGTCCACAGGATCAACACCTCAAACACAATTTTATCAAATTTTCAGAGATTTTTCAAAAAATGCAACATTCATCTTGAAATGTCAAGTCATATCCATTTGTACGAAGAAATTCAATTACTTTTTCGGAAGGTTGCGTTATGGTGTTAAATCCCGCTTCAACTGCGGTCATCGCTATTTCATCGCGAATCTTTCCCTTTGGATACATGCAACCGAGGTTGAGATCGCAATCGAATTTTTTTCTCGCGTACTCAAAGATGGATCTTATTTCATCTATCGTCGGAGGTTGACATTTTTCAAAATACGTCAAAGGCGTAGGTATGAAAACGAGAAAAACCACCTTCTCGAGGTTATACTTCGAAAGTATATCAATGGCTTTATACTCGTGACTGATTTTCCCACAATCAAGCCCTATCGTGATGTGAGGATAAATCTCTTTTTTGAACTTCAAGAGATTTTCGAGCGATTTAACGTAATCTGCGACGGTAGCGTTGAGATTGTAAACCTTTTTTATTACATCATCTTCTCCAACGAAATCAAAAGATATCGCATCCGCAATCTTTGATATCTCCGCCGCTTCCTTTTCGTTAACAAGTCCTGTGTGAAAATTGAATCTAAATTTCTTCAATGCTTTCAGTTCTTTAATTTCCTCAACGTGATCGGATATCGGTACTTTTCCATCAAGAGTCGAGCCACCGCTTATGAGAAGACTCTTCGTGCTTGGTGGGATTCGCTTCGTCTCGGTTATGGGGATCATCTTTTCAAGATAATGACGTCCACAATGTTTGCAATTAAGATAACAAACCGCTCCCGTCACACTGACGGAAACGGTCGCATCTAACTTCACGATCTTGATCTCTTTCAAGAAATTTTTGCCTCTTTCAAATATTTCGCCGCATCTTCTGGTGGCATTGGGTTTATGTAAAATCCCGATCCCCATTCAAAGCCTGCAAGTTTTGTGAGTCTCGGCACAATCTCGAGGTGCCAATGATAATATTCTTTCCCATCTCCACGGGGAGTACCGGTGTGTATCATGAAATTGTACGGAGGATCGTCAAGGGCTATCTTCATCCTTAGCAGCACATTTTTAAGTATGGCAGAAAAGTTTTTAACGTGCGTTTCATCTATGTCCCCAAAATTGTATTGATGAACCTTTGGAAGGATCCATGTTTCAAAGGGTGCACGGGATGCGTAGGGTTCAAAAGCAAGAAAATCTTCATTTTCCTCAACAACGCGCGTGTTTTCCATTTTTTCTTCTTGAATTATATCGCAATATATGCATCTTTCCCGAAATTCATAATATTCTTTTGAGCCTTCCATTTCCTGAAGCACGAGGTTTGGCATTATGGGTGTTGCTATTATTTGAGAATGAGAATGTTCAAGAGATGCACCTGCCTCTGCCCCATAATTTTTGAATATGAGCACGTATTTTATATTTGGATCTTTAAAAATAGCGTTGTATCTTTCAACGTAAGCCCACACGATTTCTTGTACTTGCTTGTAATCAAGGGTGGCAAGTGTTGCGTTGTGATCCGGAGTTTCGATTATTATCTCGTGAGCACCAAAACCTGCCATTGAATCGTAAATCCCATGGCCCAACCTTACAGGTTGAATTTTGGGATCAAGTGCCGGGAATTTGTTTGGAACTACCCTTATCCACCATCCTGGCGTATTTGGAGCCGTGTTGGCGGGCCTAAATGCCATTATTTCTGGAGGAGTTGAAGATTCGTTTCCAGGATCAAATGGACAAAATTTTGAAACTTTTTCTGTCGGTGGTTTTGCAAAATCGTGAGGCCTTTTGGCACGTTCAGTTGAAATTATAACCCAACTTTTTGTTATTATGTCTTTTCTCAACTCTGGCATTTTATCACCTTGCTTTTGAAAGTTCGTAAAGTTTTATGTATTCCAACGCAGATCTTTCCCACGAAAGATCCATGCTCATCGCATTTTTTATCAACATTGACATGTAATCGTCTTGATGATAGTAATACAAAGCCTTCAAAATGGCCTTGAGTAAATAAGATGAGTCGTAATTTTTAAATCCAAAGCCATTTCCAGATTTTCCATCGAATTCTGACACTGTATCTGCAAGGCCACCGGTATACCTTACTATGGGGATCGTGCCATACCTCAAACTGTACATTTGACCAAGACCACACGGCTCATACCTTGAGGGCATAAGAAAGAAATCTGAAGAGGCATATATTCTTTGAGCAAGATTGACATCAAATCCAATTTTAACGGCCACTTTTTGGGGGAACTCTTTTGCAAGGTTAAGGAAGGCATTTTCGTATTTTGGTTCTCCTGTTCCCAAGAGAACGAAATTTACATCACAAGAGGCTATCACATATTTCATTATTTCATCAACAAGATCGAGACCTTTTTGATCGAACAACCTGCTTACAAGGCCAATGAGGGGAGCATTACCAACTTTAAGGCCAAGTTCCTTTTGAAGAGACGCTTTGTTTTTCTTCTTACCGTCTAAAGAATTAACGCTGTAATTGTAGGGGATGCGTTTATCGGTTTCTGGATCGTTTTCGACGTAATCGATGCCATTCAAAACCCCGTACAACACATCTTTGCGAAGTTGGAGAACCCCTTCCAGTTTTTCTCCATATTCTTGAGTCTTTATCTCTTCGGCGTAAGTTGGACTCACCGTGTTAATTATATCTGAAAAAAGAATTCCACCTTTCATGAAGTTTATCTTACCGTAAAATTCTATTCCATCCATGTTGAAAACGTACTCCGGTAATTTTGCAAAGTCCATGTACGATTTGTCAAAAACGCCTTGGTAACCAAGGTTATGTATGGTATAAACGGTTGAAAGGTTGGAGAAATAGGGATCGTCTCTGTAAACAGTTTTTAAGTAGACGGGAAGTAATCCTGTTTGCCAATCGTTTGAATGAATTACATCGAATTGCATGTTAAGCTTTTTGATCGAATCTATCACGGCTTTTGTAAAGAAAATGGCCTGCTGTCCTCCATCCGGAGATCCATAGATGTTCTCGGAAGAAAAGTAATAATCATTCGAAACCAAGTAGATTGGGATGTCCGTTTCTGGTAGATTCGTCCTGTAAATTGAAGCCTTTTGGTCTGTTCCGATTCCTAAATCAAAATCATCGAGTACCTTCTTGACCTCAAGATTGAATTTCTTGATATTTTCCCTGACGACCTTGTGATAAGGCATGAATATTGACACGTCCACGCCCTTTTTTTTCAGCGCTTTCGGAAGAGATCCCGCGACATCGGCAAGGCCTCCGACTTTGGCAAGAGGATAAACTTCAAAAGACACAAAAGCAATTTTCATGAATTACCATTCCTTTCATAATTTTTCTTCTTTTATTATCGAATTGTAATGTATTTCGTTTATATCCAAAATTCTTGAAAGCTCTTTAACGCTTTTTCCTTCGACCCTTATCACCGCTACTTTCTCTCCAACCTTTTCGGCAGGATAAATTAAAACTGACAAAACATTCATGGAATGAAGGTAAAGGACATCAAGAATATGTTTTAACGATCCAGGCGTATCTTTAAGTTCAACCTCAAGCCTTACGCCACCCTCACCAAATCCAGCCATTTGCGTAAAAGCCTCTAAAATATCGAAAATAGATATAATGCCGACTAGTTCATCTCCAGATATAACGGGAAGTATTTCCATATCTGATTCAAGAAAAAAAACTGCCGCTTCATCTAAAGTATCTTGCGGGCTTAAAGTGTAAGGTGTGTCATGAATGTAATCGTTTATCGGCAAATCATCATTCATTCCGAGGATCTCATCGGCTTTTACAATGCCTTCAAAATTCTTTCCGTCAGAGACGATGCCAACATCTGAGCGAGACGTCCGCAGAATTTTCTTTGCTTCACCGACCGAGACGTTTTTTTGAATAACAACAAAATCTTTTTTCATGAAATCTTCAATCGACATAGACTTCTCTCCTTTCCCACAAATAAGATCATACAACAAAAAACACTAAAAACAAAAATTTTGAAGATAATTGAAGATATAAATTGAAAGAGAAAGATAAATTGGCTTAATTGGTCATAATTGCTAAAAAACATTTAAAATGATCGATTATCTGTTAAAATTGGTCTTTCGAGGGCATAAAAGATTAGAAATGTTGCAATTGTGAGCAAAGCGCCAAAAGCTTGTGCCTCTGGAACATGCATTGAAGAGAATAATTTGTAAGCACTTGCGGATATCATTGGGAAGCGCGGATCGTAAAGCACAAGCGTTGCACCCATTTCTCCCATTGAAATGGCAAAAGAAAAGAAAAAAGTTGAGATTATCTGAGGCTTCAAGATTGGAATTCTTATCATGAAAGTTTTTTGGATCCAATTTGCCCCATCAACTGAGGCCGCTTCGTCTATTTCAGATGGAAATCTTTGCCATCCTGAAAGTAAGGTTTGAAATCCTATTGGAAATGAGAGCATTGTATATATAGGAATTATCTCAAGGGGAAATGACAAAGGTATGTAATTTTGAATGACAAGATACCCAAAGGCAAGTGTAACCGGCGAAACAGCAAGGGCAGATGTGAAGAGCGCGTCAAAAATTGGCGCTTTGATCTTTGTTACGGCATGTGCTGCCGTTATTGAAAGTATAATTGTCAAGACCGCACTCAAGGTTGAAAAAACAAGAGTCCAAAAAATTGACAAGAAAATCGAATTGCCTATGTAAGGATCCATTCTCCCAGAAAATAACCTTTCAAACCACTCAAGAGTGAAAGTTGAATTTTGAAAATTCCAAAATCCAGAAAACACTTGAGAGATAATCGGTCCAAACACGAATATGAATATGCCAAGGATGTAAAAGAATCCCCATGAAGGAAATTTTGAATTTACTCGTGATATCTCTTGAGAAAATGTGCCCGTAGATCTTCTCAGGATCGAAAAGAGGGATGCTATTAACCCTATAAAAAATATCTGGATCAGTGTAAGCCCTATTGCGCCTTTGAAATCAAGTAATGTTGTGAGATACATGTAAATTTGAACTTCAAGGGTCGAGAATTGAGCCCCTCCTATGACAAGCATGACGGCAAAAGAAGTAAAACAATAGATGAAAATAAGTAAGGCTGATGCCATTATTGAAGGCAAAAGAATTGGAAGTTCTACGAAAATAAAACTTTTTAACCTCGAAGCACCATCTATTTTTGCCGCTTCAGCGTACACTGGATCAAGAGTTGAGATTGCGCCTCCCACTATCACCATCGTGAGTGGGAAATTGTAAAAAGCATTTCCCATAACAACGCCCAGTAAAGTGAAAAGTGGTTCGAATCTCACGTGAAAGATTGGCCATAAAAAATAGGCATTTAAAAGACCGTTATGGCCAAAAAAGGATATGAATCCCAACGTCATCGAGATGGACGGCATTACAAAGGGAACGGTCGAAAGTGCCGCAAAGATACCTTTGAATTTGAAACGCGTTCTTCCGATAAGATATGCTCCCGGTAGACCCATTGCGACTGCAAGCATTGTCGATAAAATGGCCTGATAAGTTGTGAATTTGAATATTTGAAAGTTAAGATCGTTGAATATTGAAATGTTACCTCCAATTTTGTAAGTGTAAACGAACAGCATTGTGAGGGGGAAAATGTAAGCCCCTACCGTAAAAAGAACGGCAGGGGTGAGTTCAAGGAAAGATTTTTTCTTCATTTAACGATTATTTCTGTCCATTGTGAGATCCAACTCGAAAGAGATTTAGAAATTTGATCGAGCGGGACCGTCACCGTTTCAGTTATCGAAGGAGCATGATCGATGAAAACTTTTGGAAGAGGAACATTCGTTACCGGATACATCCATTGGTTCAAAGGAATTGCCGATTGAAAATCCTTTGAAAGCATGAAATTCATGAAATCTTTCGCGAGTTCAAGATGTCGTGTGCCCCTAACGATGCCTGCGTACTCAACCATAACGTATGCTTTACCGTTTGGAATGACGACGCCTATATCAGAACCGTTGTAATAATAATAGTTGTAGGCTTCATCTGTTGCAAAGCTCACCATCATCTTTGCCTCTCCACTTTCAAGCATTTGAAAAGCGCTATCCCATCCGCTGGTGACTGTTTTTATCGTTGGAACGAGTTTTTTCCAATAATTTTGCCAATCATTTCCGTAAATTCCAATTGTCCACAACAAAAAATCAAGGCCTGTCGTCGATGTCCTTGGATCTTCGATGACCAAAGTGTGTGCATATTCAGGATTCAAAAGGGCCTCAAAAGTTTTGGGAGGATTCGGAACCGTTTTAAGGTTGTAATCTATTGCAAGGGCACCGTAATCAAATGGAATAACCCTGTATTCTGGATCGATGAGAAAAGATTTGTTAACGACGCTCGCTATATCCGTTGGTTTGTAAGGCAAAAGTAGATCTTGATTCAACACCTTTGGAATTTGGCTTTGAGAAAGACCGATGACCACATCGGCTTTTGGATTATCCTTTTCAAGTATGAGTCTTGCCACTATATTTCCACTTTCCATAGACACAAAATTGATCTTACAATCGTACATTTTCTCGAAAATTGGTTTGATCTCATTACCAATGCCAGAAATGAAACTGCTGTAGGTGTAGATCGTGAGTGTATCGATGGAAAAGCCAACTGTGATGATCAGCGCCATCAGTGAAAACAACAAAAAGATCTTTTTCAATTTGATCGCCTCCCTAAAATTAAAGCCATCTCCCACGGAGATGGCCAGTTTATCCTTATTTCCCTTCGCCGGTATTGGCCGGATCAGGTTCAAAGGGTCGAGGCTTCAAGCCTCCTCTCAGCCAGTTAACTGGCTCCCCGTTACAATTTCATTTTACCACATTCTCACGATTTTGTACCGACAACATTTTGATCTTTGTTCACGTTTACCGTTATCATTCCTTCTTCTTCATCTATGAGTATTTTGTCCCCATCCGATATCTTGTTTGCTATTACCATGTCTGCTATTTTATCTTCGACTTCAAATTCTATTACACGCCTTAAAGGTCTTGCTCCAAAAGCGGGGTCGTATCCCTTTTGAGCCAGTAATGCTTTTGCTTTCTTCGTTATTTCAACTTTAACATTTCTGTTTTCAAGATTCTTTTGAATTTTCGATACGAATTTGTCCACGATAAACTCCATATGAGATTTATCAAGCGGCTTGAATGCCACCATCGCATCTATTCTGTTCAAGAACTCTGGTTTAAAGTACTTCCTTAGTTCTTGAACCATTGTTTCATCGAGATACTCTTTCTTTCCATTTTCAACGCTTTCAAGTATGTATTCTGATCCTATATTTGATGTCATTATTATAACAGTATTTCTGAAATCAACCGTGTTCCCCTTTCCATCTGTGAGTCTTCCATCGTCGAATACCTGTAAAAGGGCGTTAAAAATTTCAGGATGCGCTTTTTCTATTTCGTCAAGCAAAATGACACTGTATGGGCGTCTTCTTACGGCCTCCGTTAATTGACCACCTTCCTCGTATCCAACGTAACCAGGAGGAGCACCTATGAGTCTTGAAACTGTGTGTTTTTCTGAATACTCTGACATGTCTATTCTTATCAGGGCATTCTCGCTGTTAAAGAGCGCCCATGCCAGAGATTTGGCAGTTTCAGTTTTTCCAACCCCAGTTGGTCCAACGAACAAGAACACGCCCACAGGTCTATTTGGATCTTTAAGACCAGCCCTTGCCCTTCTTATGGTTGAAGAGACGACATTTACGGCTTCTTCCTGATCAACGATCCTTTGATGAATGATCTTTTCAAGGTTGATGAGTTTGTTTCTTTCGTCTTCCATGAGTCTACTCACTGGAATTCCAGTCCATCTTTCGACTATCTTGGCTATGACATCAACGTTAACGACTTTTGGTATATTCTCCTGATGCTTTTTCCACTCCTCCTGAATTTTGGAAAATTCACTCTTTACCCTTTCAAGTTCTGATTTTTTCATCGCTGCCTTTTCATAATCTCCAGCAAGTGCAGCATCATTTATTTCTTCTTCCAATTCAGATATCTTCTTTTGTCCCTCTATTACTTCAGATGGAATGAAAGAATTTTCGAATTTTACCCTTGATGCGGCTTCATCTATGAGATCTATGGCCTTGTCTGGAAGGAACCTATCAGTTATGTATCTTGATGAGAGTTTAACCGCCGCTTCTATTGCCTCATTTTCTATTTCTACACCGTGATGATCTTCGTAAGAAGATTTAAGCCCTAACAAAATTTTTATTGTTTCATCTTCACTTGGCTCGTTAACGATTATCGTTTGAAATCTTCGTGCAAGTGCTTTATCCTTTTCTATGTATTTACGGTAATCTTCAAGGGTAGTCGCCCCTATGCATCTTAACTCACCACGCGCAAGAGCTGGCTTGAGCATATTCGATGCGTCTAAACTGCCGCCTTCAACACTTCCTGCTCCCACGACCGTGTGCAATTCATCTATGAAAAGTATAATTTTCCCATTCGATCCCTTCACTGCATCTATGAGGCCCTTGAGCCTTTCCTCAAACTCTCCACGGAATTTGGTACCGGCCACAAGTCTCCCCATATCAATGGAAAGTATTCTTTTGTCCACCATGTAATCTGGAACTTTACCAGCAGCGATAAGTTGCGCAAGTCCTTCAACTATGGCAGTTTTACCAACACCTGGATCGCCTATAAGAACTGGGTTATTCTTTCTTTTTCTTCCAAGAATTTCTATCATTCTTTCAATTTCTTCATCTCGACCTATTACTGGATCAAGTTTTCCATCCTTTGCCTGTTGAGTCAAATCTGTGGTGAATTTTGAAAGTGCATCCAAATTTTCGGATTCTTTTGACTTTCCAGCCTTTCTGACGGCAAGAATGGCGTTGTAAACTTTTTCATCATTTACTCCAAATCTCATCAAAATACGTGCAGCCATAGAGTCTGGAACTTTAATCATTCCAAGTAAAAGATGTTCCGTTCCTATTTTTTCATCTCCCATTCGATTGGCTTCTTCCTTGGCACTTTCGAGCACATGCCTGGCATCGGGAGTTATGTACATCTGCTTTATACTTCCAACCGCTGATGGAGTACCTCCGTATTCTCTGACGAGTTCTTCGGTTTTATCCTTTAACTTCTGAATGTTGACTTTTAAATTTTTCAAAGCATCTATCGCAGCATTTTCCTCATCTTCTATAAGGGCAAATAGTATGTGTTCCGATCTCAGTTGATCCTGCCCATATCTTGACAGCAGATCCTGAGTTGACATCATTATATTTGCGGCTTTTTCTGTGTAATCCTCGAGATTAAACATTCAAAAACACCTCCAAAAAGAAAAGGGGCAAAAGCCCCTTAATTCACTTTATCTCTATCTTTCTTCTAGATTGTTTTGCTTCAGGGCTCTTTGGTATAGATATGTTCAAAAGTCCATTTTCGAATTTTGCAGTTATGTTTTTCTCATCGACGTCTGAAGGAAGCGAGAAAGATCTCTCAAATTTACCATAACTTCTTTCGATCTTTCTGTATCCTTTCTTCTCTTCTTTCTTTTCTTCTCGTTTTTCACCACTTACCGTCAGTACGCCATCGTTGACTTCGATCTGAACATCTTCTTTTTTCATGCCTGGAAGTTCAATTTCAAATTCGTAACTTTTGTCAGTCTCAGAGATATCGACTGCTGGTGTGAAAGTTTCGTTAGAAACGGTAAGTGGCCATATCCTTGGAAATTCCTCAAAGAACCTGTCCATCACCTTTTGCATTTCCTCAAAAGGTCTGTAAAGATCGAGTTCCTCACTTTCTCTTCTTTTTTCAATCGCCATAAAGACCACCTCCTAAACCTTTTATCTATACTAAATTTTTTAATTTCGAATCTTATCGGAGAGCATGATGCCCCAACTCCGCCTTGCGAGGAGATCTTCCCAGGGGTACATGCTACAGCGACAAGATACGAATGAACATTCAAATTTCAAAGTTGTACTTACTTTACTTCCCCTGGTATTCGGCGTTTACGGTATCATCGCTCGAAGTTCCACTTCCGTTTCCAGGTTGTGAACTTGCCGCTTTTTGATAAAGTGTTTGACCTATTTGCTGAGACTTTTTCTGTAAATCGTCCATCAAGACTTTTATCCTCGCGTAATCGCTCTTTTCAAGTGCGTCTTTGAGATCCTTGATGATGTTTTCAGTTTCGGCACGAATTGCAGGATCTATTTTCGAACCTTGTTCGTTGAGAAGTTTTTCCATCTGATAGACAAGAGAATCAGCCTGGTTTTTCATTTCAACTTGCTGCTTGCGTTTTTTGTCTTCTTCTTCGAATTTCTTTGCTTCCTCGACCATTTTCTTTATCTCTTCTTCAGAGAGATTTGAACTTCCACTTATGACTATAGATTGTTCTTTTCCAGTTGCTTTGTCTCTTGCCGAAACGTGCACAATACCTTCAGAATCTATATCAAAGGTAACCTCTATTTGAGGAACACCTCTTGGAGCCGGTGGAATACCAGTTAGATTAAATCTTCCGAGTGATTTGTTGTCAGCTGCAAGCTCTCTTTCACCTTGAAGCACATTTATCTCCACTTCCGTTTGACCATCTTCGGCCGTTGTAAAGACCTCCGATTTCTTTGTAGGTATAGTGGTATTTCTTGGAATTATTCTGTGCATAAGACCGCCCTTGACTTCAACGCCTAAAGACAACGGCGTAACATCAACAAGCACAACTTCTCTTTTCGTTTCTCCAGCGAGTATTGATGCTTCAACTGCGGCACCTATTGCAACAGCCTCATCTGGATTGACGGCCTTTGATGGTTCTTTATGGAATATATTCCTAAGAAAATCTTGAACGATTGGCATTCTTGTTGGGCCACCAACGAGCAAAATCTCACCTATATCTTCTACGGCTATTTTCGAATCGTTGAGCACTGTTTCTATTGGGTCTCTCATTTTTTCAACTATATCGCGAATCAAACTTTCTAACTTTGCCCTTGTAAGAGAAACTTGGAGATGTTTTGGGCCAGTTGCGTCTGCCGTTATGTAAGGCAAATTGATTTCCGTTTCCATTTTCGTTGTGAGTTCTATCTTTGCACGTTCAGCCGCATCCTTCAACCTTTGCATCGCTTGCTTATCGCCTCTGAGATCGATCCCAGTTTCCTTTTTAAAGTTATCGATAAGCCAATCCATTATCCTCTGGTCAAAATCGTCTCCGCCAAGATGGTTATTTCCACTCGTTGCTTTGACTTCGATGACCCCACCGCCTATCTCAAGCAAAGAAACATCGAATGTACCTCCTCCAAGATCGCAGACTATCACCATTTCATCTTTGCTTTTGTCTATGCCATATCCCAAGGCCGCAGCGGTTGGTTCGTTTATAATTCTCATAACCTCCAGTCCAGCTATTCTACCTGCATCTTTTGTTGCTTGACGTTGAGCATCTTCAAAATAAGCAGGTACAGTTATAACGGCTTTGGTTATCTTTCCTCCCAACACGGCTTCGGCATCGTTTTTCATCTTTCTGAGTATAAATGCACTTATCTCTTGAGGAGTGTATTCTTTGTTATCGATCTTTATTTTGGTATTCGTACCCATCTGCCTTTTTATAGATCTAATGGTTCTTTCTGCATTCAGGATAGCCTGCCTTTTCGCAGGTTCTCCAACAAGCACTTCACCAGTTTTGGTGAAAGCCACAACTGAAGGAGTAAGCCTTGAACCCTCGGCATTTGTTATAACTTCAGGTTTTCCATCTCTTACAATTGCTATTTCAGAATTCGTTGTTCCAAGGTCTATTCCCACGACATATTCTCTTTCAGACATTCATGTCACCTCCACATTTTCAATTAAAATTATAATCAACTCTTACCTTCATGTCAAGAGGGAATTTGATTTTCATATCAAATTTTTACGCCATATTTTATAAGGAAATTAGTTGTATAAATTTTATATTTACTAAAATGTTAAGCAATCTTAATTTATAACTGATAATAAAAAGGCAAATGGTAAAAACAAGGGTTAGGGATTAGACATTAGACATTAGGGATTAGGGAATAGAGATTAGGGGTTAGAGATTAGGGATTAGTGATCGGTAAGGCGAAGGGCAGGATGCCCTCGAGATGGCCTCCGCAGCG
>JAVRKN010000011.1:0-7468 GCA_031962405.1 Athalassotoga sp.
CGATAAAGTTGGCGTAGAATCTGGTATTAGCGACAACGCATTCGCTAATTTTATAAGTCAACTCGAGGTATTGACAAAAGAGAATGAAAATGATATACTGTTTACTGTCATTAATCAACTTGTTTAATTACATAGGATTCTCAATACTTGAATTTGATTCATTTAAGAAATGGCATCTGCTTTTTGTTAGTTTTTTCAGTGTTTTAGGCGTTTAATATTTTAAACAAACAAACATCATTAAAGAGGATTCTGATGGAAATAGGTGCAAAATTAAAAAGGTTGAGGCTCTCGAAGGGATTCACTCAGGAAGAACTTGCCGAAAGGGCTGATTTGACAAAGGGATTTATATCCTTGCTCGAAAGAGATAGGACTTCTCCTTCAATAGCAACTCTTGAGCAAATTTTAAACGTGCTTGGAGTAAGTCTGAAGCAATTCTTTGCCGAAGAAGTATCACCAAAGGTCGTTTTCACAAAGAAGGAAAGGGTCTTGCTGTACGATGAACCTGAAGGCATAAAGTCAATGCTTTTGATACCAGGCGTTGAGGACAAAAAGATCGATCCTAAAATAGTGGTAATAAAGCCAGAAGGAGAAACGTTGGCGGAGAATTACCATGAAGGTGAGGAATTCGGATACGTAATAGAGGGAAATATCGAATTGTGGCTTGATGATATAAGGTTCAAATTGAGAAATGGCGATTGTTTCTATTACAAAGCCGATAGGAAACATCAGGTAAGAAATATTTCTAAATCGAAAAAAGCCATATTGTTATGGATAACTATAGATTAAAGGGAGGCGCCGCATATGAAGGCTCTCGGAAGGCATCTTCTTATTGAATTTTACGGTTGTAATAGGGCTATGCTTGATGACATAGCTGGAATCGAGGAACACATGAGAACGGCTGCAAGAAAAGCCAATTCTACCATTGTTAATTCTACTTTTCACCGTTTCAATCCTTACGGTGTTAGTGGTGTTGTCGTAATAGCAGAATCTCATCTGTCCATTCATACATGGCCAGAATACGGTTATGCCGCTGTTGATATTTTCACGTGCGGTGACTCTGTGGATCCGTGGAAAGCATTTGAATACCTGAAAAGTGTTTTGGAGTCCGAGAGAGAGTCAATTTTTGAACTTCAAAGAGGAGAGTACGATAAGGTTGGTATCGAAGAAATGGAAGGTGTAAAAGTTGGCTAAAGAAAACATGTCTTTCTTTTTTGAAGAAAGCGTTGCCGGTGGAAATGTTGAAACGGTATTTAGGGTAAGCAAGATAGAATTTTCAAAACAAAGTGCTGTTCAGAAGATAGACATTTTCTCGACACCGGATTTCGGTAAGGTCTTGGCCATGGATGGAATGATTCAACTCAACGAAAGATGGGAATTTACCTACCATGAAATGATAGTTCATGTGCCGATGTTTTCTCATTCGAATCCAGAAAATGTGCTGGTTATAGGTGGAGGAGATGGAGGAGCGGTAAGAGAAATCTTAAAACACAAATCGGTAAAGCATGTCGATCTTGTGGAAATAGATCCGGAGATAATAAAGATATGCAAGGAAAACTTTCCGACTGTGGCATCAAAGATCACCAATCCAGCCGTCTCTATTTACAACGAAGATGGGAAGAATTTTGTCGCTCGAAAGCATTCTCAATATGATGTCATAATCGTTGATTCAACAGATCCTTACAAGGGCGCGGGCAATTCGCTATTTACCAATGAATTTTACGCATCGTGCAGAGATGCCCTCAAAGATGATGGAGTGATGGCCGTTCAAGCAGAAAATCCCGTTTACGATTCTAAAGAGATGGAAAGATGTTTTGGAGAGATAAAAAAGGCTTTTTCAATTGTCAAGCCTTACGTTGCCTTCGTACCGATGTATCCATCTGGTTTTTGGGTTTTCGCTTACGCTTCGAAAAAGGTAGATCCTTCCTTTAAAGGAGACGAATCAAGGATAAAAGCACTTGACGGTACTTTGATATATTACAACAGAAAGATACACGATGCCGCCTTTGTGATACCCACATTTCTCGATAAACTCATTGGCTAAGCGATTTTAATATTTCAGGAATTAAATCTGCGAGGTCTCTTACGAGCATAGAAGCCTCGCTTTTGTTTTGAGAATAAATTTCTGCAGCCCTGCCGTGCACGTAAGCCGAAAGTTTTGCAGCGTCAAAGGGAGAGAGTCCCTGGGCCATAAAGCCAGTTATCATGCCCGTTAGCATGTCTCCCGTTCCCCCTTTGGCGAGTGCGCTGTTGCCCGTGATGTTGAGCGCATATTCACCGGTAGGCTTTGCAATCACAGTCGTTGGCCCTTTCAAAAGCACATTTACATTTTTCATTTTTGCAAATTGTAAGGCATGTTTTACGGGGTCAGAAGTTATTTCTTCGATGCTTTGGTGCGTGAGTCTCGAAAATTCTCCAGGATGTGGAGTTATGATCATTTTTTCATTGAATTGGTATTGATCGAGATCTTTTGATACAAGGTTAAGCGCATCAGCATCGATCACAACGAATTTATCTTTCCAAATTTCAAGGATATGTTTTATAACCGCCCCTGTTTCACTTGAGAGTCCAACTCCTGGTCCCATGGCTATGACATCTGATTTATCGATCAACTCATCTATGATTTTGATACTTTTTAAAGATATGAAATTTTCATCTGGTAGAGGAATTGATATTGCTTCTGGCAGAGTTGATGTGACAACGGCGTTGAAAGGAGAAGGTGTGACAACCGTTACAAGTCCGGCTCCAACCTTCAAAGCGCCGAGGGCAACCATTGTCGGCGTTCCAGTGTAATTGGCAGAACCCGAGATGATAAGCACCCTTCCGAAGGTACCTTTGTTGGAAAATGCTGGCCTCTCGGGAAGAAGTTTTTGGGCATCTTCAAAAGTTGTTACTTCTCCTTTTAATTCAACGAATTCAAGAATTTTCCTTGGTATGCCTATCCTTCCCACCTTAACTTTTCCACAATACGATCTTGCTGGGTAAAAAAGCATGCCTTTTTTCAAGAAACCAAATGTTATCGTCATGTCGGCCTTTACACAATTTTGAGATATTTGACCGGTATTTGGATCTATCCCGGTTGGAATATCTATGGCAATCGTGCATTTCGAATGTGCATTTACCGTTTCTATTATCTTCGATAACTCCGATCCAATTTGACCTTTAAAGCCAATGCCAAGCATTCCATCCACTACCATATCTGCATTGCCTACATCTTTGGCGAGATCGTAATTTGGAGTGTATTCGACGCATTCCACACCCAATTTCATCAAGATCGAAAGATGCCTTTTTGCGAGATCCGAAGAGGGCTGACCAAAAACAAGGCAAACTTTAACAAAGGCACCGGCCTCGAGAAGATACCGTGATAAAGCCAAAGCGTCTCCTCCGTTATTTCCTTTTCCGGCAAGTACAAACATGTTTTTTCCATCAAGATTGCCAAATTCCGCTTCTATGGCAGCGTAGGCAGAGGAAGCGGCATGTTCCATCATCAAATCGGCATCTATACCGTAAATTTGAGAGGACTTTGATTCTACTTCTTTCATCTCGCGATCATCGACGATCTTCATTTTATCCCTCTTATTGATTAAATACTCCATAGAGATAGTAATCTCTCAAAAGTTCTATACAAAACATGTCCCTTTCGTATCCATACTTTGATATATCATTTGATACGCTCTGTACTTGGGCGTAAGTTGCCTTGCCTTGAAGATAATTGCCGTATACATTCGAGTATGTACTCAAAAGTGAATTGATTTTAGAATCGTACAAGTGCACGACATTTGCGAGTATATTCATATCGTCAAAATATTTCTTCTTTTGAACGTTCTCGACGTTCTGAATGGTCTGTTGCGGACTTTGATTCCATGAATATTGAACGGAGATGGAAAAATTGGCATTCTGATTTTGAAGTATAGAACCGTTAAGCCCAAAGGACAAATCTGAATTTTGAGATGGTTTGGCGTATTGATAATACGGTGTAAAAGTTGTTGGAATATCTGGCACATTCAAAGGAGGAAATGAAAGATTGGTCATCTTTAAATTCAACAGTGCATTTATCATGTTCAGATCGTAGGCGTACTGAGATTTCATTAGGGCCACATTTGCTTGATTTTCAAGTGAAGTCGATTGTGCACTCTCGTAATTTACCATCCTCGACATCTTCATGGCATCGAAAAAATAATTTATCACATCGATCTTGAGTTTGTTTCTGTCATTTATGTATTGATACAAAAATTCAGATTGACTTCTTTGATAGGCATTTGGATCGAAGATTGCGGATATTGAAAGCGCACTGTTTGAAGATATGCCGAGGTTTACTTCGAGATTTTTGTATATGCCAACGCTTACAATGCCAGTTGCAACGTAAGAAAGGGGATTAGGACCGATTTTCACAGCACCTGCTGATCCATAAAGTCCAAATGAGGTGATGCCAGATAAGGATGAGATTTCATTTACGTAGTTGATGGAAGAGATGTTGTCTGCCAATTTGAGCAGATCTTCTATTGTTTGACCAAGCACGATGATTCCTAAAGACAAAAATATCAAAGCAAATGTGAATTTTTTCAATTTTTTACACCTCCATTTTCATTTTTCTCCTCAATCTGCTTTGTTTTCAGAGAAAGTATGGTCTCTCTCATCTCGTCAATCTGTGCATAGAGTTTTTTTATCGTTGAATTGTACTCTTCGAATTGTTTCCTTTGATCCTCTATTATCGCCCTTATGCGATCTTGGCATTCCTGCTTTTCTTTCATGATCTCCGTTTGATGCTCCATGTTGGACCTTAGCAAGATTCCTTCTATTTCTTTTTTGTGATCGTATTGGATTTTTTCGAGGTCTGATTTCAGATTTTCAGCCTCATTTGAAAGTTCTTTGTTTTCTTTTTCGATTTCTTCAAAATGCTTTTCCATCTCGGCAATTTGCTTTTTTAAAGATTCATTTTCAACCTTTGCCGCTTTGGATGATTCTACCTCCATTTCAATTTTTTTGATTTTTTCTTTGTATTCTTTGATAAGTTCAAGATTAGTTTCGTCTTTCTCCGACAGATCCTTGAGATTTTTCTTTAAATCATTCTTTTCATTTTCGCTTTCTTCAAGCAAAGACTTAACCTTCGAAAGTTCTTCGGAAAGCGTCTTGACTTTCTCTGTTAAAGAGTTAATCACCCTTTCTTTTTCTTCAATTTCTTTCTTGTATTCCGAACTTACACTTTCGAGTTCAAGTTTCGAATCCTCTAACAGGCCAGAATAAAGAGCCTTTATTCTTGAGAGGTGACCTTCAAGTTCTGAAAGCTCTTTGACACGATCCTCATGGCCAGCATTTTGAGTTTCATAAATTTCTATGAGTTTTGAAAAAAATTCTTTTCCAGTTACCCCGGAATTTTTTATGGCATTCATGATCCGATCTTTTAACTCTTCGTCTATTTTGACAGAGTAAGTTGTATCTGCCATCTGACACCTCCATCTCGCTCAAAATAATTACCCTTAGTATACCAAAATATTTAAAAGTTTAAAAGGTATATACAAGTAAACTCAAAGGTTAATGGATTTATATCTTTCATTCATTTCCTCGCGTTCTATGCCTATGTACCTAAGGGTTATCTTAGGGCTTGAGTGGTTGAGCATTTTTTGGAGCATTGCTATATCCGTTCCGTTTTTGTATTGATGGTATCCAAAGGTTTTTCTCAGCGTATGAGTTCCGACATTTTCTTTTATTCCAGCAATTTTGCAATATTTGTTTATCATCTGCCATGCCGCAATTCTGCTTATGGGCTTCAATCCTCCATTTTTCTTTCTGCTGATGAAGATCCAATCTTCCATCTTGAAGGATTGTACTTTGTTGATGTAGGCATTTATGCTCTCAATAACCGCATCGTTTAAAGGAAATTTTTTTGTCTTCCCCGTTTTTTTCTCCTTCACCAGCACCTCTTCCCTTATTTTGCCATTTTTATAAAGTATGTCTTCCCATTTCAATTTGAGAATGTCAGATATCCTAAGGCCTGCGTTTATACCCAGTGTAAAGATCAAAAGATCTCTGAAATCTCCATTAGATGCCATCAAATTTTTGACTTCTTTTATCTTTTTAACGTCCTTTATAGGACTTACCTCACGCATTTTCTGCACCTCCAAAAGCGTTTTTCAATTTTTCAAGTCCTGTCATAAGCAACTTGCGCGGCATGGCGATATTCATTCTCTGAAAACCGCTTCCACCGATGCCAAAAAGATTCCCATCGTCAAGGGCAAGATTTGCCTTGTTAATGAGAATTCTTGAAAGTTCTTCGTCTGAAAATCCGAGCTTTCTAAAATCGAGCCATGCAAGGTACGTACCTTCAGGTTTTACAAGATCGACCTTTGGCATTTCGCTTTTAAGAAAAGATTCCAAAAATTCGAGATTTCCAGCAAGATATTCAAGTAGGGCGTCAAACCAATCGTCCCCGTAAGTGTAAGCCGCTTGAGCTGCGACTATGGAAAATATGTTTGAGGTCTCAACATCCATGTTTTCGAGCATCATCTGAAAATCATTTCTCAGTCTCTTATCCGGTATTACAACGATCGAAGAGGGTATGCCAGCGATGTTAAATGTTTTATTTGGCGCCAAAAAAGTTACGGTATTCTCGTTATAATTAAGAGACAAAACTGAAGTATGGACGTGTGGAGCATAAACGAAATCAGAATGAATTTCATCAGAGACGAGAATTAAATCGTTATCTTTGCAAATTTGCACGAGCTTTTCGAGTTCATCTCGACTCCAAACTCTTCCAACGGGATTGTGTGGATTACAAAGAATTACCATCTTTGTTCTTTGGCTTATCTTTTTCTCCAAGTCTTCGAAATCCATCGTGTATTTTTTGTTTTCAAATTTGAGCGGATTATTTACTATAATCCTTCCGTTATTTCGTATGACCCTGAAAAATGGGTAGTAAACGGGAGGCTGCACTATTATCTCGTCGCCAGGCTTTGTGTATGTAAGCACCGCCATCACAAGGCCAGATACTACTCCTGCCCCATCGACGATCCACTCTCTTTTTATATCAAGATCGTGCCTTCTCTTCATCCATCCAATTATGGAGGTGTAAAAACTTTCTGGCCTAAAGGTATACCCAAAAATTCCTTGATCTGCTCTTACTTTTATGGCCTCTATGATCTCGTCTGGAACCTTGAAGTCCATATCTGCCACCCACATAGGAAAGAGACCTTCCCTTCCGAACATCTTAGTCATTCCCTCCCATTTTACGGAATTCGTGCCATGCCTATCGATTTGTTCGTCAAAATTGTAGCGTTTACGCTCCATTTTTCATCCTCCGTGATCTTTATTTGGAATTTTGAATTTAACACAAGGTGCTTATGTTAAATTCGATTTTGAAAAGATTATAGCACAAAACAAAAGAAAACAAATGCAGCGCTTTTTGTTGTTGGTTTATATAAGTTTATTTTGTAAACTAAGTAATTTTAATGGTTTACTTACAAATAAATCATGG
>JAVRKN010000011.1:7568-17794 GCA_031962405.1 Athalassotoga sp.
TATGGCTTATGGCAAATGACATGTGGCGCAGGGCAGGATACACTCGAGATGGCCTCCGCAACGAAGTGAGGACGGTTGTACGGTAATTGTACATTTTCAATTGTCAATTCTAAATTGTCAACTCGAGATGTTGACAAGTAGACTAAAAAGGTATACAATAGAATCAAAGAGCAATTGAGAGCGGAGGAGGCCTTAAAGATGAGAAAAAGTAACATCGAAGATTTGGCTGATAAGATCTGCAAAAAAGAAATTGCTCAGAGAGTCCTGATAGAAAATCTCATAAAAGTTACCATATATGGATCAAGGTTATAACAAGCAGGGCTTACGCCCTGCTTGTTAACTTAAAAAGGAAAGGTGAATTTAGATGAAGAACGTAAAGGTAAATGTTGTATTTCACAGTATTTATGGTCACATATACCAACTCGCACTTGCCGAAGCCGAAGGGGCAAGGGAGGTAGAGGGGGTGGATGTAAAAATTTATCAGGTTGAAGAACTTTTACCTCCGAATATAATAGAAGCCATGCACGCAACGGAGGCAAAGAAAAAATTCGCGCACGTTCCCATAGCCACTCTTGATGATTTGGCTCAGGCGGATGCGATAATTTTTGGTACACCGACAAGATTTGGTATGATGAGTGCACAGATGAAAGAATTTCTTGATTCAACTGGGCCTTTATTCGCAAAAGGAACACTTTCGGGTAAGATCGGAAGTGTTTTCACATCAACTCAAACTCAACATGGCGGACAGGAGTCAACCATACTGAATTTTCATACCGTACTTTTACACCATGGCATGATCGTGGTTGGCGTTCCGTATACTGTACCCGAGTTGAGTGAAATGAAAGAAATATCGGGTGGCAGTCCTTACGGCGCTTCAACGATAACTGGGACTGACAGGCCAATAAGTGAAAATGAGTTAAAAATTGCGAGAGCTCAAGGCAAAAGAGTTGCAGAGATAGCCAAAAAATTGTTCGCTTAACTTTAAAACTCAATATTTATTTTTCTTTTGCGTGTACATTTTTTTGTGAGCCAGATTTATCAAATCATTTAGATCTGAAGCATCATCCGGATATACTGCCCATCCGATGGTACAACTTAAATCCATTCTTCGATCAACGGCAGAGAGCGTATCTTTTATTCTCTTAGTTATGGTGTCTAATTCTTCAAACTTATCCAAAAGCACATGAATTAGAAATTCATCTCCACCCATTCTTGCAATCACGTCTCCGCCCCGGATGGTCGCTTCGATCTTAATTCCAATTCTTTTGAGTAATTCATCACCGCTCTCATGGCCAAATAAATTGTTCCATGATCTGAAGTTATCTATGTTTATCAAACCTATAGCTATCTTTTTGTGGCCGCGATTTGCATACTTCATCGCATTTCTTGCCGATTGTTCGAAGTATATCTTGTTGGGAAGGTTTGTTAGGGGATCGTGAAGTCCTGTCCATTCCAATTTTTCATTCTTTTTGTATCGTTCTATGGTCATTTCAACACTTGATACGATTTGATCAATTAACACCGTGATCTCTTTTGTAAAAAAATTTGGATCATAACTTCCTATGGTTAACACGGCAACAGGTTTCCCATTTTCAATTATGGGCCAAGTTGCGAGCACTCTTACCTTTATCAAATCAGGGTACTTACCCCAGTACGAAATATAAACTGGATCTACTTCTGGATAAACCACAAGGGGCTTTCCCTCTCTGAAACATTTAGATGTGACGATCTGACCTTCTGGGTATCTATTCGGATCAATTGATATCGTTTGTGAATTTTTGGGATTCAAAAAGAATTTTGAGTCTTCGCCTTCAGAAGATAATATTATCATCCACTCCGAATCTGAACTTGGAACTGCTATTTTGACATTTCCTTTTTCTTTAAGGTACTCGCCAATTATTTTTACAACCTTACCGTAGATCATGTCTGGAGGGAGATTTGTGGTAAGTGACCTTTGAATTTCCTCAAGGCACTTTTCGAAATTTCTGATCTTTGAAAGTTCGTTTTCGCGCTCTTCGAGACGCTCTTTTTGAAGATCTTCGAAATTCTTTAAATGGATAAAAATCTCCCTTTCAACACGTTTTCTTATGGCCGATTTCAAGAGCGTTTTATCAAAAAGATCGAGATCAAGAGATTCCACATAACTTTCAATACGCTCGTAACACGCATCGTAGATGGCAAGCATATCATCAACGGATGCACCGAGTTTCAAAAAAGTTTCAACGAATTTTCCCCCTTTTTCTTCATTCAAAGAGACAATTCGAATGCATTCGTCATTTACATCCTTTTCCATTTGTCCTTCAGGATATCTTCCGATGATGTCAAAAAATCTTTCGTCCTTACGCATCCATTCGCACAACTTAGATGAAAAATCATCGGCTTTTCTCAAAAGTTCAAAGGCGTGATCATCAAGCGCTCTTTTCTCTTCTTCAGAAAGTGAAATAATCTTCGGAATCAAAGGAATCACCCCAAAATCTGAAGTTTTTCGAATTCGTTTTGAACAAATTGCATTAATTCGTGAAGTTTAGATCGATCAAAGATAATCTCAATTCCGGCAGATCTGAAAAGTTGTGGAAGTGATTTGGTATTTCCAAGAGAGAGCGCGTGTCTGTAATCGTGAACTGTCTTACTTTTATCACGCATGAAGTTGCGCCACACCTGTATTGCCCCAAGTTGAGCAATGCCGTATTCAATGTAATAGAATGGCGATGAGAATATATGCCCCTTGCGGTGCCATCCCGTGATTTTTTCATCTTCAAAGCCCGACCAATCTTGCCAGGACATGAAACGATCCCACAATGCACCCCATTTGCGATCAAGATCGGAAGCATCGATTTCTTGTGGTGATTCTGCGTAAACCCAATGCTGGAAAAGATCGACGACAGACATGTAAGGTAAAAAGCTCATGATGCCAAGTAACTGTTCAGATCTTGCCCTGTTTGCATCGCCTTTGTCGTAAAATCCCCCATCTTTCTTTTCAAGATAGGTCGATCCAATTAATTCCATGGACATCGACGCAACCTCAGCAAACTCGTAATTCACGGCTTCAAGGCCCGATTTATTCCACACAAGTTTTTGTCTTGATGATTCGATGAAATGAAAAGCATGACCACTTTCGTGCAAAAGCGTGTTGACGTCATCGTTGATACCAACAGTATTCGCAAAAATATAGGGTTTCCCAGAAGAATTGTATCCGCCACAATAAGCGCCTGGGGCTTTGTTGGGGCGAGACTTAAGATCCAAAAAATCTTCACGCATCGAAGAAAAGTATTTCCCAAATTGAGGATCTATGCGATTGAAAATACGCTCAACACCGTCTTCTAAATCTGAAGTTTTCTCAAAAGGTTTAAGGGCGGGTCGTCCAAGGGGATCAACGTCAATATCCCACGGCCGCATCGTGTCAACTTTCATTGTCTTGGCACGCTCTCGCATTTGCTTTTGAAGAAATGGAAGCACCTCATTTTCAATTGCTTCATGAAGGCGTATACAATCGTCTGGTGTATAGGAGAAACGGTAAAGATAGTTCCACATGTAATCTCTAAAGTTTTGAAAATCTGCGTTTTTTGCTATTTCACGACGCAAAGAAAGCATTTTTATGTAAAGATCGTCCAGTTTGGCACGATCTTCAAGCCATCTATTTTGAACCTTACTCCAGGCCATTTGGCGCAATTCTCTGTTTGGATTAAACTGAAACTCATTTGCCTCATCAAGAGTCATTTTTTGTCCATTTATCGTCACACTCATATTTCCAACTATTTTATCGTATTCACTTCCAAGCACCGAAAGTTCGGCAAAGATTGGCACATTTTGCGTTCTGAAAATTTTTGCTTTTGTTCTCAATCTATTAACCGCTTCTTTATTCTCTTCAGACGGTTTGTAATCTTTCAATTCAAATAACTTTTGACGCAGATTTTGTTCAGCCATCTCAACGTGTGGCATCACATCATTTACAAGATGAAGGAATAATTCTTCCGCTTTCTTGTCTGAGGTATTTTCCGTGATGGCTCTGTTGGCATCAAAAAATGCGTCATCTAAGAACGCCATCAAGTCACTCCAATTTTCAAGCCATTCGTCGACATTTTCCGTTGTCAGTGGATAATCCTGAAGTTCATCGAAATAAGGTTTTATCGTCTCCCACTCTTTGGGATCTATAAGGAACTTCTTCAACTTCTACCCCTCCTTTTTCATCGATTGGCAATCCATACAAAGATTATATCCTAAATCCTTCTTAAATTCCGAATATTAATGCAGAGGGCGCCTGCCGAAGCCCATTACAAAATGGCATATGGCACATGGCGTATGGCATATGGTAAATACAGGGATTAGGAATTAGACATTAGAGATTAGGGAATAGAGATTAGTGAGCGGTAATGCGGAGGACATGATGCCCGTGAGGAAGCCTCCGCAACGAAGTGAGGACCAGCTTCCGAATGGGCACATGTCGGAGCCGGTTACAAAACAGCAAATGGCATATAGCCTATAGCATATGGCAAATACCAAAGACAGTGACGCGTAACGAGTGACGAGTGATCAGCAAAGGCAGGGATTAGAGATTAGGAAATAGAGATTAGGGATTAGGGATTAGTGAGTGGTTATGGCGAAGGGCACATGCCGTAGCCCATTAAAAACGGCAAATGGTCTATAGCGAATGGCAAATAGCCTATGGTTGAAACTGGAAACCACCAAAACCAGCCGCGTTGCATGTTTTTCATTATCAATTCGTTCTATTGAATTTTTAAACAATCTGTGATATAATTTTGCAACAAATTGACACATTTCAAGATAGGGGGATGATTTGTGTGCGAAGAATTGTTTTGATAACGTTGGGGATTATGCTTTTAGTGAGTGCCGTTGGGGTTTCGGCGAGTATCCCCAAAGACACCCTCGTTATGGCAATGAACACGGGGATATTTATAACCTTCGATCCTGCAGTTGCTTACGAGGTCCCTCCAGATGTATTTGTCAGCAACATCTACAGCAGCCTTTACAAACTCGAAGTTGTCAACGGAACGATCACTCCAGTACCAGAGATTGCTGAAAGTTATAGCCTATCAAAAGATGGGACCGTATGGACCTTCAACATAAGACATGGTTTAGTCTTTGCAAACGGTGATCCTTTGAATGCCGATTCGGTTGTTTATTCCATCAAAAGAGTACTCAAACTCGCAAAATCACCAGTCTGGCTTTTAAACAGTGTTGGTTTGACGGCTGAAAACATGGATCAAACTGTTAAAAAGATCGACGATTATACCGTCTCCATAACAACAGACAAGCCTTACGCTCCAAATATTTTTCTCTCGATATTGGCGGGAGGATGGGGTGGCATTGTCGATCAAAAGGTTGTGCAGGCTCATGATGTAAATGGAGATATGGGTTCGACATGGTTGACAGATCACAGCGCTGGGTCGGGACCGTACATTTTGCAGACATGGCAGCGCAACTCAAAGATAGTTTTGACGGCTAATCCAAAATACTGGAGGGGGGAGCCGAAGATAAAGACGATAATAACCGTCGATACGCCAGAAGCGGCAAATCAACTTCTCCTTCTCAAAAAAGGCGATGTTGATGTTGCATGGAACATAACGCCAGAACAGGCAAATTCACTTAAGAATGACAAAAATTTTTACGTGGCGACCGTTCCAGGGCAATCCGATGAATACGTTGGAATGAATGCTGGGTGGGGACCTTTTAAGGATGTCAGGGTAAGACAGGCAGTGAAGTATGCCATAAATTACGATTCAATAATTAACGACATAGAAGGCGGATATGCTATAAACGTTCAAGGGTTCATTCCTTACGGATATTTCGGTTACGTACCTGACACCCCCTTCAGTCAAAATATCGAAAAGGCTAAGCAACTGATGGCCGAAGCTGGCTATGCCGATGGATTTGAAGTGGAACTCGTCACAAATGATACCTACACAAGGCGCAGTGAAGCCGTTGCCATTCAGGCAGATCTCGCGAAGATAGGAATAAAGGCAAACATAACGATCATGCAGGCGTCCCAGATGTACACGAAATTCAGACAACAGGGCATTAACATGATAATTGCGGGATGGGGCATCGATTATCCGGATGCCAATGCGCTTGCCATGCCTTTTGCCAATTACAGGGTCAAGCAGCTTGCATGGAGACTTATGTGGTATGACGATCATGCGGCAGATCTTGCTGAACAGGCCGCATTTGAAACGAATGCCGACAAACGTAAACAGATGTACGCCGATCTCACGATGTATTGGTTCTCTAATGGACCGTTTGCCATGCTTTACCAGCCAAAAAGCTATTGGGGCGTAAGATCGGAAGTTAAAGGCTATGAAGATGCAGCAATGGGCTACAGTTTGATGTTCGATTTCACCAAAATTTACAAATAATTGAAGGCACTTAATTCATTTTAAAGGGAGGGTCAGATCCGAATCCCTCCCTTCTTACAAATGGTTATATTCTCCGGACAGAGGTGATAATTTTGAGATTTGGTGCTTACATCGTGAGGCGTTTGTCGCTCATGTTGCTTGTCATGTTTGGCGTAACTGTCATAGTCTTTTTCATAGTTCACGTCATTCCAGCCGATCCAGTGGGTGCACTTTTGGGAGGAAATGCTCCACCCGATCTTGTCGATCAGATGAGGCATCAACTCGGCTACGACAGGCCACTGGTGGATCAATTCGGAAATTACATCTTGAATCTTCTTCATGGAAATCTCGGAACATCACTCAAGTCCAATCGTCCCGTAATCGAAGATATAGCCGAGTATTTTCCAGCAACTTTGGAACTTTCGATAGTGGCAATAATTATAGCCGTGGTACTTGGCATGATGCTCGGAATTTTATCGGCAGTATATCGAAACAGTTGGATCGATCATTTCTCGAGGGTGTTTTCCATCCTTGGCGTTTCGATGCCTGTTTTTTGGACTGGTTTGATTTTGTTGTTGATCTTTTATTACATACTTGGATGGTTACCTGGAACGGGCCAACTTAATTTGTTCGTAACGCCACCTTACAGGATAACGGGAATGATCTTGCTGGACTCGATCTTGGAAGGCAATTGGGCCGCTTTATGGGATGGTTTCAGGCATATAATTCTACCCGCAACCGTCCTCGGTTATTCTGCGGCCGCTTCCATAGCCCGCATAACAAGGGCAAGTATGCTCGATGTTCTCAAGCAAGATTACATCAGGACTGCAAAGGCAAAGGGACTGTCGAAAAGAATAGTCGTGTACAGACACGCTCTTAAGAATGCTTTGATACCCGTTATAACGGTTATAGGCCTTGTCTTCGGAGGTCTCCTTGAGGGAGCCGTACTCACTGAGACAGTTTTCGGTTGGCCTGGACTTGGCAGGTACGTTGTCAACGCGCTTTTAGTGCTTGATTATCCAGCAATTATGGGTGGTACTCTCTTCATCGCCCTAATTTATTCTCTTGCAAATCTTGGAGTAGATCTCGTCTATGCAGCGCTGGATCCAAGAATGAGAATTTAAGGAGATGATGACGATGCAATCTGTGGCGAATGAAAAAATTCGATTAAAAACCTTTTGGGATCGAAGGAAACCGATGATCGAGGATTGGAAGCATACCTTCTATCTTTGGAGAAGAACAAAACTTGCCATGATTGGAACGGTTATAGTGCTTGTTTTTATAGGCGTTGCAATTTTCGGACCACTTTTCATGCCATACGATCCATTCGCTCAGGATATGGCTCATAGGCTTCAAGGTCCGAGTTGGGACCACTGGTTTGGCACGGATCAATTCGGAAGAGACATCTTCAGCAGGATCATAGACGGTGCGAAGATAGAGGTATGGATAATCCTTCTCGTTTCCACGATAAGCGGTGGAATTGGGATGTTTCTCGGCGTGATATCGGGATATTTTGGAAAGTTCATCGATGATGCGTTGATGAGATTGACCGACATGTTTCTTGCATTCCCAAGTCTTGTCCTCGCAATGGCCTTTGCAGCCGCGTTGGGGCCAAGCCTAACGAATACCATCATAGCGATCTCAATTGTGGGATGGACAACATTTGCGAGACTTGCCCGCGCTGAGGCAATGAAGGTAAAAACGCAACCCTACATCGAATCCATAAAGGCATTAGGTGCTGGAAATGGCAGAATAATCTTTCTTCACGTCGTACCCATGTGTCTTTCTCCAGTTCTTGTCCAACTGACTCTTAGAATGGGAACGATAATACTTACGGCCGCCGGACTTGGCTTTTTGGGACTGGGCGTTAGACCTCCTCTTCCAGAATGGGGAGCCATGGTAAGCGATGGCAGAAGTTACCTCATGGATCAATGGTGGATCTCAACTTTTCCAGGAATAGCGATCGCGATAGTCGTGCTTGGTTTCAATTTTTTAGGTGATGGCGTTAGAGACATGATGGATCCAAGGTTGAGGAGGTAAGGCCTTTGGAAAAAATGCGCGGTGATTTAATCGATGTTAAAGGTTTGAGAGTCGTCTTTCACACTTATCGTGGAATGATAAAAGCCCTTAACGGCGTTGAACTGTGGATGAATCACGGTGAAAGGCTCGGTGTTATAGGAGAGACCGGATGCGGCAAATCCGTTACCGCTCTTTCAATAATGAACCTCATAGAACAACCAGGAGAAATCGTCGGCGGAGATGTTTTTTTCGAAGGGAAATCTATGCAAAAGATGGATGAAAACAAGTTGAATGCAATGCGGGGAAGTGAGGTATCGATGATCTTTCAGGAACCTGTATCTGCACTCAACCCAGTCATGAAGGTCGGCTTCCAGATTGCAGAGAGTGTTGCCAAAACAAAGAAAATAAAGATAAAGAAAGCGTATCCCGAAGTTCAAAAGATGCTTGAACTTGTTGGCCTTGATTCCAAGAGAATCATGGAAATGTATCCACATGAACTCAGCGGTGGGATGGCACAGAGGATCATGATAGCCATGGCACTTTCATCCTCTCCAAAACTTCTTATAGCCGATGAACCGACCTCAGCGCTCGATGTAACGATCCAAGCACAAGTTCTTAAATTACTCGATGAAATAGTTAAGAAGTTTGGAAATGCGGTAATTTTGATAACGCACGATATGGGAGTGGCTGCTGAATTCTGCGACAAGATAGCCGTTATGTACGCTGGAAATGTGATTGAATACGCGAAAACGGTTGATATTTTTGAAATGCCAATGCATCCTTACACTCAAGGTCTTCTTCGGGCGATACCAAGGATAGGAATTTCGAAAAAACTCATCGGAATACCAGGAAATGTTCCAGACTTGCTGAATCCACCTAACGGATGTAGATTCCATCCAAGATGTCCGCACGCCATGGATATTTGTAAAAAAGAAATTCCTAAATTAGAAGAAGTTGAGCCAGATCACCACGTTGCGTGCCATCTCTTCGGAGGCGGTAAAAAATGAGTACAACTGATACCGAAGTGCTTCTGCGCGTTGAAAATTTGAAAAAATATTTTCCAGTGAAAGGTTCTAAGTTGTTTGAACATCTTTTCGTCAGGGCCGTTGATGATCTCACTTTCAGCATACCAAAAGGAAAAGTCTTCTCTGTAGTGGGTGAATCTGGTTCCGGAAAGACGACGCTAGGAAGGACTGTTTTGCGACTTATAGAGCCAACCTCGGGGAAACTTTTTTACGGAAAAGATGAGTTGACTTCTCTGAAGCCGAAAGAAATGCGAAAATTCAGGTCGAAAATGCAGATAATTTCTCAAGATCCTTACAATTCTCTTCACCCAAGAAAACTGGTGAAAGACATAATAGGCGAGGGGCTCAAGATACATTTTCATATGTCTTCTAATGATATAATCGATAAAGTAAAGGAAACACTCGAAAAGGTGGGACTTCGCGGAGAGCATCTCTTCAGGTACCCTCACGAATTCAGCGGGGGTCAAAGACAGAGAATAGCCATCGCGAGAGCACTTGTTTTAAAACCAGAATTCATCGTGCTTGATGAGCCGACATCGGCACTTGATGTTTCAGTTCAAGCGCTGATACTTGAAATGCTCATGGAATTGAAGAAATCAATGAATCTAACGTATCTTTTCATAACGCATAACCTTGCAGTGGTTGATTACATGTCAGATTACGTGGCAGTTATGTATCTTGGTCAGATAATGGAGATTGGTACAAAGGAGGATATCTTTAAGAAAGTTGCTCATCCTTACACTTACTTGCTTTTGAATTCAATACCAGATCCGGATCCCAGAAAGAAAAGTAATAGATTACTTCCCAAGGGAGAAATACCGAGTTCCGTGAA
>JAVRKN010000012.1:0-17536 GCA_031962405.1 Athalassotoga sp.
CACCACCTCTTCATCTCCTCTTCTATGTGGATCTTTACAGCCATCTTTTGATTTTCTGTTGTTGCAGTCGTTTTTGCAACAAAACCTATTGTTTCTCCATTTTTAGTGAAGAAAATTTTGAAGTCATCATTTTGAAAGGTCACTTTAGTTTTGTAATCACTGTTTGGGTTGTAGTAATTGCATCTTAATTCTTTTATGAATGGAAGTTCAAGAAGTTTTCTTGAAATATTATACTTCTCATCGAACTTAGCAGAGTTGGGTTCCTTTGAACTTGCGATATATTTTGGTTCTGATGTGCGTTCCTTTGGAAGGTTATTCGCGTCGAGTTTGAAAAGTTCTTTAAAACTTTTATGAAAGATGATACCCATAGGAGTAAGGCCGTATATCTTTTCTTTTCCGTCTTTTTCAAAGTTAAAAAGCACTTTTAATTGTGGATCGACATTTTTGATCATTTCTTCTGTAGCCTCGAGTCTTTCAAGGCTCTCGAGCAAATCGTAATTTTTCATCCAAAGGCTGTAATCGAATGAAACTGGCATCGGAGGAAGTTCAATTATTTCGTTGAATTGTTCAAACATGTAATAGACTGGAATTTTCAAAATTTGGCCTATCAGAGTTGCGAAAGATATCTGTGCTTTGTAACCTCCTGTGGCATTTATTATGGTTATTTCTGGTGATTGAGATGAAAGATCCACAAGTGTATTTGCCATTTCTTTTAGTCCCTTATTTTTGAACTCCATTCGTTCTTCTCCTGTGAGCCCTTTTATCTCTTTGATGTGAACATTTGTGAACTTCAAAGAAGATTTTTCATTGGTAAAATATTCCTTTAAAATTTCTCCCGTTCTTTCACCATCTTGAGTATCAGATACAAGTAAATACATCTCATAATTGTCTTGTAAAAATTTCTGTTTTACTATGCTGTAAGTTGAATTTATCTCTGCACCGCAAAGTTTGTCATCTGGACTAAAAGAAAGCAATCTTTGAATTATCGCATTTTTTGAAAAGTTATTTCTGAGATTTGGATCTTCTCTTTCAAAATTTGTAAGTAAACTTCTCCCAACCGTGCATATGATTCGTTGTTTTACCACGACTTCACCTCTTTCCCTGATGAACTAATATTTTCTTTGCAACATGATGATTTCTCCAAAAGTCTCAATTAAAAAGATTTAGTAGATTATGCTTTAACTGCTTACTTCAAATTTACTAATCACACTTTAGACTTCTATGTACAATTTCAAAACTTTTTTGTTGAATAAACTAAGTTTAGAATTTTCAAATTCTTTTTCTATATCTTTTTTCACCTTTTCAATTATTTTATTCGCATCACTTTCATTCGCGTTACTTTCAGAATAAATTTTCAAATGCAACTTACCATCCTTGGGATCATAAAATTCCGGCACTATGCTTTTTACCATTTGATGTTTTTTGAAATGCAAAAATTGTCTTGATTTGAAGGCTATCCTGTCGATTTTTTTGAGATACTCGTCAACAAAAATGGAAGTTTTGCCATTTTGGATTGCATCTTCGAGATTACGGTTGACATCTTTATAAACTATTTCTTCTATTTTTTTGGCTGTTTCATCTAATTTGTCCCAATTTTTATTGTCCAAATATCTGAGAATATTATTTATTTCATCGTATACGTCGAAACTGGAAATGGCCGAAGGATTTGCAAGTAAATCGTACGATAAACTTTTTATTTCTTCTTCTGTTCTTTCAATCCTTATCTCAGTGTATTCTTCCATAACGGTTCTGTCAGATTGAACGTCTGTTGAATCTATGAATTTAAGCCATCTCGCAGCAAGCATTATCATCTCCTTCCAATTTTGCTCATTTTGAAATAATTCATCCTCATCTAATCTTTCTTCGAGTGATTTTATTTTCATTTTTAAATTTTTCGCAAAAAATTCCTCTTTAGTTTTTTCTGTTTTGCTTATCGGTAGGTATTGTCTGTGATATTTGCTTACGTACATTATGGCTTTTTTTAATTTTTCAATTTTATTTTTATCGTTATCAATTTTTTCAATTCCATCTAACAAGTCTCCATTTTCAAGCAATTGATAACTCAACTCGCTGTGAAGATCCCTTACAAGACTGGGAAGTCCATCGATGCACAAATTTATACCGTCGTCTGTTTTGTAATTGAGGGCGGTATGGCCAAGATCATGAACGTTCATTGCAACGGCAAGTATTAAATAAAATTCTTTTCGCAATGTTAGATCAATGCCACTCAGAAAATTCTCCTCTTCAATGACTCTTATGAGACTAAATCCAAATTCCATTAACCTTTTACTGTGTCTTTGAGAGTGTTCAACTGTCTCTGGAATAAGATCCCCTATCCATTTAAGACTCCAAAGTGGTATCTTCTTATTTAAGAATGCTTCCATATCTTCATTTTGTATCAAAGAAATAAAATTTTCACCGTGTCCGAATGGCATTTTTCGTGAGTTTTCGTATTTGTTCTTGATCTCTTTTATAAGGGGAACTGTTATAAGAGATCCATCTTCCGAGATGGAAAAAAGTTCCTTCAAAAATTCAGGCAAAATTGTAAAAATATTATAATTTAAGGTTTTTCCATCCTCGACTTTTTGAAATAACAATTTAAAGTATGGAAAATAGTCATCTACTATTTCGTTGTTCCAACCAACTGGCAATGGTGGAAATTTTAATTGAACCATATTTTGGTTATCAGTTGAATTTTTTTGTTTATAATAAAAAGCTTTTTTATTGAATAGACTATAAATTGCAAGTTCTATACCTGGATACTTATGACCTCCTGTTAATTCTATCAATGTGGTTCTTTTTATCTTCTCATTTTCACTTATGATATCCGAAACCGTCTCAAATATTTCTTCTAAAGATTTGTAGGCAGAACTTTTGTCTGATGGATCATAATTGATAGGCGAGTAATCACATTCCAATTCAAATGACTCTGTCACGACCTGTTTCAATAATTCGTAATTTTTAGGATAATAATTTCCATTTATAAAAGGCGGAAAAACAAGGAAATGAGCCTTTTCAACCTCAAAACCACTTTTAATAAAAAGATATAGGGCATCTGTTTCAGGCGTAAATTCTTCTTCGTATTTACCATCTATTTTGATTTTTTCTATAAGACTGTTAAAATCTTCTATCTTTTTTTTATTATTACCCTGTGTTAGAACAACTGTGACAGGTCCTATTAATTTATTTTGAACATAATCGATCATTTTCAAAGGTTTTAACTCTGGATCAATCACCTTTGCCTCGTTTTTATTCTTGTTTTCGACCGTCTTTGTGACGTCTTTTACATTTTCAAGACCGATATCTTTTAATTCTTTTTCAAAGTTAATTTCGGCATCTTTTGCTTTGATCTCCAAATAATATTCTTCTTTATCTTTAATTTTTAAGGTATTTGAATTTTCCAATTTTAAAAACATGTCAAGAAATATTTCAGGATTTTTTTTGATGATGTATCTTATTTTAGTAATGCTTTTTTTGTTTTCTAAATCTTTTAGGTTAACATCTTTCCTTGGATCGAGCGTTCTTTCTTCAATGCTTTCTTGAGGATCATTTGTGGACTTTTTAATAACCTTCTCCCAAAAATGAGTATGCCCTATTATTTTGTCGTAAGATATCGTCAGCCTGATGCTTTCCATTTCTTCTTCGTCCATATACCATTGGATTACTCCAACTTTTTTTGCATTTTTCTTCAATTGATTGATCTTCTCTTTTGAAATTTCGTCAAGAAGATATTTTCTCTTGTTTTGAAACATTATCCACCTCGCTATTGATGTCAAATTTATATATCACACTTTAGAGGTATATCCTTTTCAAATATACAATCGCGGCCATCCATATAGGCATTCATGATGGCTTCTCTTACCAAATTTTCAAGTTCTCTAAAGTTTCCGGTATAGTCATGTTTTTCAAATTTTTCTATCGCTTTTAGGCTTATTTTTTTGATACTCTTATCTTTTCCAAGTGAAATAGTTTGATCTTGAAGAACAAAACTAAGAATGTATCTAAAATCACTTTTTCTTTCTTTTAAAGATGGGATTCTAATAGAATAATCAAATCTTTCGAAAAGATCTTTTCTGAAATTTCCTGTGTTTATTTCTTTTTCAAGATCTTTATTTGTCGCAGCTATAACAAGCACAGGTACTTTTAGCCCGCGAGGATCCGAATATCCATCTATGATTATTCTCATGTCATCAAAGTAAGCCAATAACTTCGCTTGAATTTTTTCAGATATTTCTCCTATTTCATCCAAAAAGATAATTCCTCCCGCATTTGCAAGTATTTTCCCTGTTTTGTAAAGGCTGCCTGTGTATGCACCAGGAAAAGATCCAAAAAGTTCAGAGTCGACTATTTCATTCCCTATATTTACTATCGGTACTCTAGCAAAGTTACTCATATCGTCTTCTAAAAATTTTCTTGCTATGTACTTTGCAAAAAGAGTTTTTCCACTTCCTGTCAAACCAGTTATCATTATCGATGGTAACTTGGCGTAAGTTATATTTGATGATTTTTCTTCTATTGATTGAAAACAAGATGCTACATCTTTTGGAATTTGTGATGAATTTTCAGCATCTCTTAGTTTCTTTAGGTCTCCTTTTATACTTTCTCTGAATTTTTTAAATTCTTTGGCGATAGGTTTTATTGATTCAACGATCCGATTCGCCTTGAAAATGGTTTCCCTCATGTTTTCATCTGAGAACATTGATATAAATTTCTCATCTTTTTTGGAGATTTCTATTTTCCAATTTATTTCTTTATACATTTCTCCCTCTAAAAAGCGATTGTTCAATTTGTTTCTTATAAGTTTTTTCAAGACACTTTCAAATCTTGCTATTTCTTCGTATTCCATTTTTTCTCCGTAGAATCTTTCGATTGAAAATATAGCGTAAACTGAGTTTTCTTGGGCATGTTTTACAATTTGGGCGTTTAACTTCCCTTCGTAAAGATAAATTTTATTAAGAGACATGTCGGGTTGATCATTTTCAAATTTTAAAATTATTATGTCATTTCTATCAAATTTCTCAGGAAATTCTTCAATCATTTTTAGTTCAACTTTTCCTTCTATATCCTTTTTATTTTTTAAAATCGTTTCAATGATTTCTTTTATTTGCGTATCTAATTTAAGGCAAAATATCTTAATTTTTTCCATGACTGTCTCCAAGATGATCGATAATTTTCAAAAAGTCTTGATTTTGGTTAAGATATGAAAAAAATTTGTTTTTATCCATGCCGCTTTCAGCACCTTCGCCATTTTTGAAAATGTCATCCATGATGTCCGATATTTCGTTGGTCTTTAGCAGTTTTCGGCCTTTTAAATTCTTACTTGAAAGTTCTTCAAAACGTTTTTTTAATTCTAAAGAATTTCCAATTCCAACTCTAAAAATTGTCAGTGCTAAATCTCTGTAATTAGGTCTTCCATCGAATGTCAAACATGAAAGTTTCACATCAGTGCCATCCCAAAATTTAATGTAATAATTCAGAAAATGCCTGTTTGTTTTGTTTTTGTCTTCTTTGTTTTTTTCCAATGTTACAAGCAAGGCTTCTGATTTAAATTTTTTAAAGAAATTAGCAATTTTTATTTCTTCGAATTCATAAAATCCATTCGCATAATTTTGAATGATCTTAGACATTTTTGATATGTTCAAATATGCATTTTTCTTGTAAAAACTTTTAATCGTTCTTTGATCATAAGAGTATCCCTTAAATCCATAACTTATGGTCATAAATTGTTCTCCTTTTAAGAGTGCGATTACGACTTTTTTCTTTTCCCTTCTTTGAGGAAGTTCTATATTTTGAAAGTCTTCAACGTAAATATCATCCGATTTGAGAGATTCATCATCATTTTGATCTATCTCTTCTATAGGCTCTTCCTCTTCTTCTACTTCAATGTCTTCGTCTGATAAAGATGCTTCCAAAGGATCCGATCTTCGAGAATCTTTAAAAGCAAATGGTCCCTTGCTTTTTTCTTTTCCTTGAAGTTTAATCTTTTTTATCATCTAAAATCATCCCCACTTTGTCAGGCAAAAGCGCATAAACGGCTTTTGGAGATTTTTCTTCGATCTTTTTATCTATTTTCGAAAATCTTTTCGCTATAGTGCTATGCTTTGGAATTTTCGATTCATCATCAATTCCATCTCTTTCTGGAGGATTTTCAAAACTCAGTGAAGAAAAAAATCCGAACTCCTCAAAATTGGAAAGAAATTTTTTAACGTCACTTTCTTTTTTCAAATTGTGCTTTTTCATGTATGAAAAGAGCACTTCAAGATATAATGACGAGATATCTATGGTATTTAGCAAATATTCTGCTTTTTTGGAATTTTCGCCTGTCATAAGATGGTTTATGTCTTCATTGGCCAAATTCAAAAGATATGCGACAAAATTTTCTTCCTCACGTCTAAAGATTCTTGATGAAACAGCGGACATTTTGAAATCTGATTTGCTTGTTTGAAAGGTTTTCATTGAAAGTTGTGTGCCTCGTTCTCCTATGCTATGGCCTGACCTTACACCTATGAAGGATCCAATTGCAAAAAATTCATTTGCCTTTGCAGGATCCAGTCCACAACATTTTACGCATAACCCTTCCGCTTTGCATGTTACAGGACTTCTTAAGATCAACTCTTTAAAATCGTTAGATTTTATCCTTTTCTTGATCTCATCTAAGTTGTTAAAATTGACAAGTAACCAATCCGATCTTTGATCAAATTTGATATATCTACCGTTTATAAGTCGATCGATTTCGTATTTTCCTTTAAATTCTTCAATATCTTCTTTTTTGAAAATCAAGCCTTCATTCGTATGACAGTCTTCAGATGTGATTCTGAGCGGATAGAGAAACTCGACCATTTTTCTGGTAAAATATCCTGCCTCAGCAACGTGAAGTTTTTTATCGAGCATTGATTTTCTCCCCTTCACGACTAAAGCATCATCGAAATTTTTGATGTCGACTCCTGCGTAAAAATTCAAAGGAATACCCTTTGAAAAGTTCCCAGCACTTTCATCTCCTATTTTTATGTTTCCATGAATAGCGTTGAAGTTTTCTTCTTTTCCTCTGGCTTTTGAATTTTCAACTTTTTTCATGTCACCTGTCCCTTTTTTTGCTTCAAAAAAGGAAACACTTAAATTGTTCACTGTGGCAATTTTAAGCAATTTCTTCTGCAGATCAAGTAAAACTTTTGCAGCGTTGTCATATAAGGCTATGTTCTTAACTTTTTCAGAAAGAACTGATTTTTCGTCTAAGATATAATTGCCATAGGCTATATCTTGAGAAAGAGAAAGTGCGATTTCTCTATTTCCTGCCCTGAAAAGATTTCGAGATGGTAACATGAGCCTCATCTGATCTTTGATCTTTTCATCCTGAACAGAAGGATAATAAACGGCCATTGTGTCTCCATCAAAATCAGCGCCAAATCCTTCACAAACCATTAAGGGAAGACCTATTGCGTAATTTTCCCAAAAGATTGGATAAAAAGATTGAATGCTATGAAGATGCAAAGAAGGCTGCCTGTTCAAAAGTATCATTATTTCGTTTGTTTTACAATAATCATTTGCCATTTTTGATAATTCACGTCTCGAATTAGGATCTCCTTCAAGAATGGATCGTACATCGTGAAATTTCAGCGGTAACCATTCGAGAGCAAAATCAACAGGAATGTAAGCATGATTTATGTCTATATCAGTTGCAGGAACGATCGTTGCACGTCCAGAATAATGAATTCTTCTTCCAAGCATTGCTTTTCTTGGAAAACCATTTTTGGATATCAAAAATTTTGCTTCTTTGTATTTATCAATTTCGCCTTTTTGATCTTTTATGATTTTCAAAATCTCTTCATTTTCTTTTGCATTTTTAGACTTTTCGATAAATAAAATTCTATCTTTTTCGACTGCTCTTATCATGAAATTATGGTATGCGTTCAAAAGTGCATTGAACGATCCCAAATATTCGTCTTGATCTTTCCACTTAAACAAGTTTGTCTTTGCAAAAAGTTCTATCAAAGAGATAGCTTTATGATCGAAAAGTGTCCAAAATTCCATTTCACCGATCCTTTGGCCTCCATCATTTTTTCGCCCTTTGTAAGGTTGAAACGTTATATTTGAGATATGATTTGTTTTTCCTATAACATGAAGTTTGTCCCTTACACAGTGATCAAGTCTTACAAAATACTGATAACCAACAGTTGCGTTGAAAATAATTTCTCCATCTTCATTTATCATGTGAAGTGGAAACTTTCCATCGTTTTCACTACCAATCTTTTTGAGTTCAGAAAGTATTTTGTTAGCATCAATATCATGTGATAAACTTCCATCTTTTTCAGATGTAAGGGAACATTGAGTTTCTATTAATTGACCAAGGTTCATTCTTGTGATCGTACTAAACGGGCTTAGTACAATATCAAGATGTTTTTTCTCTCCGTTGATTTGGACGTAAGGCATCATCTCATCTTCTACTACTTTTGAAATTGTACCTTTATTTCCATATCTTCCAGTTATTTTATCTCCAACATCGAGGGGCTTTATGACCCTGACAGGTACTTTTATTTTTAAATGGCTCATGGAGAATTTTTCTTTATTTATAGGAGGAGCTAATTCTTCTATTTCAAAGTTTTGAGGTTTTATCTCTTTGAAATCGAAAGCATATCTTTCATGAAAGAAAAATTTCTTTTCAAGGTTTTTTACCTCGATTTCTTTTTCATCTACGATTTTGTAAACTTTTCTTGTAAGATAAAGATCTCCATGTAAAAATCTTTCTTTATTTTGGAATTCGTACACAACTTTTATTTTTGTGGATTTAGAATCGTCTTTTTTTAAAGATTCTATTGAAAATTTTCTCTTTGATCTTCCAACTTCACTTATCTTGTATTCGATAGGAAGCGGTACCTCATCTTCGATCAAAAAATCTATATTTTGATCTATTTTCATCTTTTCTGCAAATGATCTTGAAACAACTATACCGTCTTCAAAATTTAGTCCATTGAAAAGTGCATAACCGACAAAAGCGTTGATTCCAAAATTGAACCCTATTTCTTCTTCAATGCCTGTTCTGATCAAGGGCATTTCTCTGTCAACAACTTCAATAGCCTGTTTTAGATTTTTTCCTCCCATCATGGCTCTTGGCGTATCGTTGTATCTTAAGAAGGGTACAGAGAGAGTGGAATATCCAAAAAGATTTTTGACATTATCTGGGACAGTTGCAATTCGCAAATTTCTTGCATCATATTCAGCTTTATAAGAAAGAAAAAGAGAAAGACCTATCTCTTCGGATTCTGGAGTCTCAAGTGGATCTAAAAAGCCAAGATGAGATTTATGAGGATATCTCATCATTTCTTTAACCTTGTTTCCGTGATACACTACTTTTCTCGTATTTGATATGGTAAGCAATGGATTTGAATCGTCGAGTTCGAAAAGAGATGGCACTTTAAGGTAAATTTTTTCATCTCCATTTGATATTTTTTGTGTTTTTGTGCCGATAATTACCGTGCTTAAGTTGGATGAAAGCATGTATTTGAAAAGATCTTTTTCATTTTCGAATTTGTCATAATAATCGTAAGATCTCATAATTTGAATCGCTTTATCCAAGAAATATCCAGGGATGACAAAAAGATCCTTTAAATCCATCCTTTCATTCCTGTTTTTGATCTTTTCATATTTTTCAACAAGTACCAACGGAGAATAATAATTTTTTCCACTCCATCTGTACACACCTTTATGAGGTAAAAGGCACAAAAATTCGACTTCGACCGGATCAAATCTTTTTGATTTGATTCTCAATTTGATTACTTTTTGGTCTTCTTTTAAAAATGCCGTTTTTTGAGAAATGATTTCCAAAGCGTCATGATCGAAAGTATAAGGCCTATAATTTTGAATGAAAAGACTTAAGCCGCTGAATATATCTTCAAAAGAAAGGTCATTAATAAAGATCGCCCCCCTAGTTTATGAATTTGTGAATCTAAAAGTATGAACTTCCAATTGAAACATGAATACTCTCAAATTATGCAAGTCGATTAACAAGTTAAACATTGAATAACGAGGTTACCCAAAAAGGTATGAATTTCTCCTATAATGGATCGTTGAATATATTATATACCATTACATTGTGTGATGCCATCCTCTTTTCAAACTCAGCCTTTGAAATTGATTAAGTGCAATAAAACTTCAAAAGATTTCTCATCAATTTGTCTTTTCGATGACTGGATACAGAAGTTTTGGTCCCTCTGGAGTTTTTCCAGACGGTCTTATCATCGAGGTATAAATTATTTCATTTGATTTTTTCAAACATTCTTCGATCTCGTCATAATCGCTTTCGTTGTGAAATTTTCCCACAACTGGATCTATTCTAAAACGTGCCTGGGGATTTATTGATTTTAAAAATCTCGCGATTTTAACGATCTCATCACATTCAACGAGCCCCTTGACGTAAACAGTTTCAACGGTCATCTTCTCGGCTTTAAAATGCTTTATCTTTTCAAGCAGATCGACATTTGAAGCGCCCGTGATCTTCCTATGGAGATCATCGTCGAGAGCCTTCAGGCTTACGGTAGCACCCTTTATCATCCTGAAGAGTTCATCATCAAGGCCATTGCCATTCGTGATAAGCCAACTTTCTATTTCTTCATCTTTAAGGCGGGATACGAGTGGCTTTATCTGAGGGTCTTCTGTTGGCTCTCCACCACCCATGAAAACAAGTTTCACTCCATTTGATTTCAAAATATCGACTATTTCTTCCACACTCAAGAACTTAACAGATTTTTTATCCCACAACTCGCTCAATTTTTGCTTTGTTTCAGAAGGCAAGCACAGATTCCATTTTTCGAAAGACCATATGCAGTAAGTGCAATTCCAACTGCAACCGTAAAATATCATATACGCACTGCCGTCGCGAAACTGAACTATGTGATAGACATGGGTCATTTTTGCACCTCTTTAAGATCAAACTTTAGGTAAAAATATCTATCACTTTCAAGCAAGGTAGAATTTTCGAGGACAAATGATGAATCAAAAAGCGGTGATTCAAGCACAACGGTGTGAAACTCTCCATTTTCTCCTGCAGGATCTGCTTTGGTTTCGCGTGTAAATCTTTCGAGATCTGATGAAGTTCTAAAGGTGTAGCCAAGATATTCATTTGAAAGTTTGTTTTTGTCAACGGCAATTATGGAATATACAAAGCCATGATCGATCATCTCTTTTACAAGATCGTACGAATCTCTCTTCCATAAAGGTTCCAGTGCGATCGTGCCGCTTTCTTTTGCAAGGCTATGAATCCATTCAAAGTGAGCGTCGAGGTATATGTCTCCACCTACCAGATGCGATACACCAAACCTTCTTATGAATTTCGCAAGTTCGGTACTTCCATTTTTCATGTCAAAGATGAGAAACTCCCTTTTCATCGATCGTGCTATTTTCATAAGTGAATCAATGTTTTCGTAATGTGGTGAGAGACCTATCGTCGTGTTGAAAAGCAAAAGGTAGGGCACCTCCACTCCCTGCTTTGTGGCAAGATACGTTGCGTAAAGCCCGTCCTTTCCTCCCGAAAAAAATGCCATACCTTTCAATTTAAAAACTCCTTTCTCAGCGGATCGTTATTCTTTTTGATGCTATGATCGGCAATTTTGCTGATCTTTTAAACATTTCTGTATTTTTCGCAAATGTCAAAAAAATTTGCTCTCCCTCGATTGAAAAATCATCAAAAAAACGTACATCTTCTATGTCTGAAAGTCCAGGAACGTAGGTCATTCTTAACTCGTACTGGACATTGCTTTTTCTTAAAATTTCAACTGTTTTACTGACACTGTCCCATACGTTATTTTGTATACCTGTAAGAAGTGGATACTTTTCGGGCTTTGCTTTTATGTCTATTGCGAAGTAATCAACGATTTTCAAAAGTTTTCTCACCATCTCAGGATTTGTTCCGTTAGAATCAACTTTTACCGTGTAACCGATTGATTTAAGAAATTCAATGAACTCTGGAAGATCAGGATTTATCGTAGGTTCGCCTCCCGTTACACACACAGCATCCAAATGTTTTTTTAGATCCTCCAACAGCATCTTCACACTTTCGCTTTCATCATTTGAACTCTTGCTTCCGTATGCTATCTCCCAATTGTGACACCATGGACATCTAAGATTGCATCCGGCCGTGAAGATCACAACCGAAGGCCTTTCGGGATAGTCGATAAGACTGAATGTTCTTACACCGGCTATTTTCATCTCTTTATCATCTCTCTATCTATTTTGAACGTCGTTCTCTGCCGAAATTCTTCACGCTTTCCTTCGTTCCAGTTTTGTACTGGTCTATAATAGCCAACCACTCTCGAGTAGACCTCGCATGATTTTCCACAATAAGGGCACTTAAAGTGTTCTCCAGCAATGTAACCGTGAGTCGGGCAAATTGAAAATGTCGGCGTTACGGTAATATATGGCAGGGAAGTATGCTCGATCACATTTCTTATGAACGATTTTAAGGCTCTATGATCCGTTATTTTCTCTCCAACAAAAAAGTGAACGACAGTCCCTCCGGTGTACTTTGTTTGCAATTTTGATTGATGATCCGCAACTTTAAATGGATCTTCGGTTAAATTGACTGGAAGCATTGTTGAATTGGTATAATAAGGATTTTCGTTAGTACCAGATGTTTTTATGTTCGTGTAAAGAGATTTGTCTATCTTTGCAAGTTCATATGAGGTGCTCTCTGCAGGTGTTGCTTCGAGATTGTAAAGATTTCCTGTCGTTCGAGTATATGAATCGAGCCTCTTGAGCATGTGATCAAGGACTTTACCGGCAAATTGTGTTCCTTCTTCAGTTTCTATGCCGTAGCCTACAAAGTTGAGCAGGGATTCGTGCATTCCTATGAGTCCTATAGTTGAGAAGTGATTTGCCCAGTACTGGCCTGTACCGGCTTTAACATCGCGAAGATAAAATTTTGCATAAGGATACAGCCCTTTTTCAGTTAGATCTTCAACGAGAGCCCTTTTTATCTCAAGAGATCTCATCGCAATATCCATAATGTCATCGAGATACTTAAAGTATGAAGATTCATCACGTGAAAGGTAACCTATCTTTGGAAGATTTATGGTTACCACTCCAATTGAGCCTGTAAGAGGATTTGAGTTGAATAGACCACCGCGCCTTTTAATTCCGGTTTTCGTGTCGTCATTTGAATTGACAAATTTAAAGGAGAGCTTTTCGAAATGATCTTTAACTTCGTTATTGTTGAGGCGTAATCTGCAACACATACTCCTCGTATCTTCAGGATTCATATCCGAATTGATAAAATTTGCAAAGTAAGGTGTCCCAAATTTCGCCGTCATTTGCATTATCTTATCCACGATTTTGTCGTTCCAGTTAAATGATCTGGACACGTTGTAAGTAGGTATAGGGAATGAGAATACACGTCCATCTCCATCGCCTTCGAGCATAACCTCGGTAAATGCCAAGTTCAGCATATCCATTTCCTTTTGGAATTCCCCATATGTTTGTTCTTTTTCGACGCCACTTATTACGACACGCTTATCTTTGTAAATTTCTGGCACAACAAGATCGAAAGTAAGATTGCTAAATGGTGCTTGAAAACCAGATCTCGTTGCAACGTTCATGTTGAAGATGAATTCCTGCATGGCTTGTTTCACTTCATCGTACGTAAGTGCATCGTACTTTATGAATGGTGCAAGCAACGTATCAAAATTTGAAAAAGCGACGGCTCCAGCAACTTCTCCCTGAAGAGTGTACAAAAAATTCACGATCTGCATAAGAACTGTCGAAAAATGTTTTGCTGGTCTAGACGTTATCTTTCCAGGGACACCGGTAAATCCTACCTTTAAAAGATCTTCAAGATCCCAGCCTACACAATACGCAGAAAGATATCCAAGATCATGTATATGAATCCATCCTTCCTCGTGAGCTTTACGAATATCATTATCGTAAACATCATTAAGCCAGTAACGTTTTATGGTGTTTTTGTAGACGTGATGTTCAAGTCCTTGAAGCGAATAAGACATGTTCGAATTTTCCCTTACTTCCCAGTCAATTTGATTAACGTATTTTTCGATGATTTCTTTTATATTCATGGATTTGCCTCCTTACGATTTGATCGATGAAAAATTACCATTTAAATGGCAATGCCATTTGCGTTCTTCAAAAAATCTTCTAATTGAAATCAAAGAGAAAGTTCAAGGTGGTTTTTCGTGGGCAAATATTGTTTTATGTAGGTCAGAAAAATTCATAAAAACACCTCCAAACAAAAAATCCTCTCATTCCTCCCCAGAGGTTTGAGAAGTTCCCAAAGACTAAGGCAGGTCTCCCGACTTCCGGATCACCCTACTTTTCGCACCTTCCCGACATACGTCAGTGGCCTTTTGCGAATTTCGTTCCCGGTAACGGTGGCTGGGCCGTGATGGATTTTCACCATCTTCCCTATTAAACACAGTACCTGTATCTTCGGAGGTAGTAATTAATTCTCGAAAATTATATCACATACTTGTCTGAGAAAAAAATGTCAGAATTGTCTCATAAAAATCCACATAAAATTCAACAACGAGCAACGCCTATTTCATTTTTAGATGGTAAACTTAAGTTGATATAACAAAGTTTTATTGGTATAACTTTTGGAGGTGGAAATCATGTCAGTGCAGAAGATCAAAGAAAATGTTTTTTCTTTAAGGGCCAATGACTGGAACAGAACCCTTTTTGATGAACTCATACCTTTGCCAGACGGTACGAGTTACAACGCCTATCTCATAAAAGGAGAAGAAAAGATCGTTCTTATCGACACCGTTGATCCAAGAAAAACCGAAGAACTTCTCGAAGACATAAGAAGTTTGAATTTGCAGAGAATTGACTATATAGTGTCGCAGCATTCTGAGCAAGACCATTCAGGATCCATACCAGAAGTTTTGAAGATGTACCCAATGGCTAAAGTTGTGACAAACAAAAAAGGAAAGGAATTTTTAACAGATCTTGTCAAAGTGCCTGAAGACAAATTCATCGTCATCGAAGACATGGGTACGATGAATCTTGGTGGAAAAACTTTAAAATTCATCTTCACGCCATGGGTACATTGGCCTGAAACTTTTTCAACTTACCTCTCAGAAGATAAGATACTTTTCACGTGTGATTTTTTTGGTTCCCACATAGCAACAAACGATCTTTTTGCAACTGAGGAAGGTAAGGTGATGGAGGCGGCAAAAAGGTATTATTCAGAGATAATGGTCCCATTTAGAGCCTCTATAAGATCAAACCTTCAAAAGATAAAAGATATAGATTTTGATATCATAGCCCCATCTCATGGGTGCATTTACAAAAACAAAAAGATGATAATCGATGCTTACACCGATTGGTCTTCTGAGGATGTTAAAAATACCGTCGTGATTCCTTACCTTTCCATGCATGGAAGCATTCAGAAATTCGTCGATCGTTTTGTGAGAAGACTTCAGGAAAAAGGAATCGATGCAAGACCTTTTGATGTTGTAACTGCGGATATAGGCAATATGGCCATGGCTTTGATAGATGCCGCGACAATAGTTGTCGCATCACCGACGATGCTTGGCGGAGTGCATCCAAAGATAGCGTATGTTGCATACCTTGCAAATGCGTTAAGGCCAAAGGCAAAATTTGCATCCGTCATAGGTTCTTACGATTGGGGAGGAAAGGAAGTTGATGTGCTTGCAAGTTTACTTGGCAATTTAAAGGTTGAGATGATACAACCGGTACTCATCAAAGGAGATGGCACAGAGGAAGAATTGAGAGGAATAGATGAACTTGCAGAAAAGATATCTGAAAAGCACAGATCAATCAATCTCTAAAGTTCACAAGTTTCGTGAAATTATACATTTTTTTGGGCCGGCGTGGCTTACGATGATGGCCGATATGGACGCGGCAAGTACCATAAGCGCGGCTGAAGTGGGTGCAACTTTCAAGTATGGCCTTATATGGTTTATGATGTTACTTACCATTCCGTTGTTTTTCATTCAAGAGGCCGCTGGAAGAATTGGCGTAGTCACACAGCAAGGATTGGGTGAGGTTATAAGGAAGAACTACTCGAAAAACACAGCCCTTGCACTCACGATTCCAATGGTGATAACGGATGTCATAACCTATGTGGCAGAATACGCTGGCATAGCGATAGGACTTAAAATTTTTGGAATATCACCTTTTTTGTCGTTGCCCGTCGTCTTTATCTTGCACATATTACTTATAACAAAACGAAAATACGCACAATTTGAGAAACTTTTACTCGCAATTTCTGGGGTACTTATAGCAACGTTTGTTATCACTTTGATTTTTAGGGGAATTAAACCTTATTCACCTGTTTATTTGGTTCCTTCAACTTCGTTTTTCTTCATGCTTGCGGTAACTGTCGGAGCCGTTGTGATGCCGTTTATGCTATTTTTTCAGGCTTCGGCATCCGGTGAAAAAGTTTCCTCTTTGCGCAATCGCTTTGGTGAGGAGGGAGAAACGTATTTGAAAAGAAAGGCTATCTCTTTTTCAAAAAAAGAAACTTTAGTGGGTGCAATAGTTACAGAAATTCTCATGGTCGTCGTCGAGATGGTAGCCACAGGAGTAGATCCAAATGATAATTTTATGTCATCCAAGGAACTTTCAACGATCTTATCTTCGATAGCAGGGCCGTTGTCTCCTTACATATTTGGAATAGGCCTTGCTGCCGCTGGATTCCTTGCCCTTGTCGTTGTCTCTTTGGGAAGTGCATGGGGATTTGTAGAGGCTGCAAATATTCCAAAAGACAAGGCATGGATAGTCTACGTGCTTGAAAGCCTACCCGCCGTTTTCATTCCCATGATTTTCAGTTCGGATCTCATAAATTTCATGCTAACTTTAATGGTCATCTTTGTTTTTGTACTTATCGGTCCTGGAGTGATGGTTGGAATCATCTCTTCAAGCAAAAAAATCATGGGTGAATATGCATCGAACAGAAAATGGAAGGTGTTATATTGGACAAGCCTCTCGTTTGTTTTACTATTTGGCTTTATAGCGCTGAAGAGTTTGTGAGGTGGAAATGGAAAATATAAATGATTTGAGCAGTACTTTTCAAGATTATCTTTTAGACATATTGAAAATAGCCAACGAGAAGAAAATCGTAAGGGCAAGAGACATATCTAAATCAAGAAAAGTTAAAATGCCCGCGGTAACTGTCATGCTAAAGAAAATGGAAGAAGCAAATTTGATCGTCCATGAACGCTATGGTTACGTGGAATTGACAGAAAAAGGTAAGAGATTTGCAGATCAAATTTACAAGAAGCATGAAATACTTTACAGATTTTTAAGTGATATGTTGAATCTATCTCCAGAGATCGCAGAAAAAGATGCCCATAAAATAGAACATGATCTTGACGAAAAAACGATCAAAAAGATTTCAGATCTAATGGAATTTTTAGACCTTATGGATAAGACATTTCATACTCATAAATGCTTTTGTTTCTCATATTTTTCTGAAAACGGAATGCTTCCAACTGAGGATGTGTGCAAAACTCAATTATTTCTGAGATTTCACGGTGAAAAGAATGGCGAATAGCAAATACAGTGACGCGTAACG
>JAVRKN010000013.1:0-17086 GCA_031962405.1 Athalassotoga sp.
CAATGGTGCGTTATAATTCCTCGATTCAAAAAAGTCATATCACTTAACAATTCCAGTGGAAGTACCTGAGGGTGTGAATGTGGCATCTATTTCTATGCCTTCAAGTGCAAGACTTCTTGGAAAAGTTACGAATTTTTCTATATTTCTGACGTATATATCCGTTAAAACCACGCTTGGAGAACTTAATATTTTCAAAACTTTGACATTTCCATCTGTTTGAACCTCAACGACACCTTTCACAGTTCCTGCAAGAGTGTATGCTATCTCAGTCGGTAATTTTTGAAGCGCCGCTATGTAATCTTTTCGCATCTGATCAACGAGCGATTGGAAATTTGGAATATTCTGTAGATTGAGAAAACTATAATTTATAATCGTTGAAGGTTGAGTAATCGCCTTTGGAATTTGTGGTGCAACGATAGGAGGTACGTACGTTTGTGTTGGAGAGGGTTTCGGCGTAGGCACTTGCGTCTGAGGAATCACAGGCTGTGGTGGCGTTGGTTTTTCCGGTTGAATTTGGCTGATAGCGGCAACCATCGTAGAAGGTGGAGTTGGCACAATTTTAACGGCATAAGGCGTGACCACAGGTGCTTGCTTGGCGATGACTGAAAATTGAATGGTCGTTTTTTGAGGAAAATAAGAAACTTCTGCCGACTTAGAAAGGGGCGGTAATATGGAAGATACAGCAAGCAATATGATCAACACAGAAATTGCCGCCAAAATTGCCGCTATCGTCGTGTATTTCACAAAATCACCCTTTTCACCGTGCCTGACCCACGATAAGATCTATTGTGCCTATTCCGTTTTGCCTTAGCACGTCCATTAACTGAACTATTGTACCGTAAGGTACAGATTTATCTGCGGCGATTTTAACTGAAGTTGGCGTGCCATACTGGCTTATGTAAGAAGCAAGCAATGATGAGATATTTGAAAGTTTGACCTGAGTTGTACCAACGTAAATTTCATCTGCTGAATTTATGGTAACAAGAAATCCTTTTGTTTCAGATGTTGCCGGAATGGTGGTTATAGCACTCGGTAGATCTATCCCAATTTGCCCTAAAGAAGCCGTCGGGACAAGAGAAGAAGTTGCATTTGCGAGTGCCAAAAACATTATCAATATAAAAGTTATACTCAAAAGAGATACAAGTTCAATTCCAATCCAAAAGAACAGATCCGTATCTCCTTTTTTCATTTATTGGACCTCCTCAAGAGGCAAAGATTTGAGTTTCACAACGATCGAGCGAACTTCCTCCGTCGTCAATTCAAGGATTCTATCCTCAAGTTCTCTCAAAATCGCCATGAGTATAAGCAAAGGTATGGCAACGGCAAGACCTCCAACGGTGGTATAGAGTGCAAGAGAAATTCCACTTGAAAAGATAGAAGCGTAAGATTGAATATTCTGAACACTCACAGTTGGTCCTATTTTCCCAAAGATTTGCATCATACCGACCACAGTGCCAAGGAAGCCAAGCAAAGGCGCCAAAGCCGCCACAATATTTATATACCTGTAATTTCTTTCAAGCCGTAAAGACTCTTCCTCGACAACATCTCTTATGCCACTGTCGAAAAGATCGATCTTTTGCTGGTCGTAATACTCAAAGGCTCTAAGCATGACGGCAGAAAAAAGCGTTGAAGATGATCTGCAATGTTGCTTTGCGGCGGTGATATTCTTCTGTGCTATGGAATTTCTTACCTTTATAATTGTGGCCATCATTTCATTTCTTTCTCTTAAAAGCACGAAAAGCCTTTCAAAGAAAAAGAAAAGACCCACTAAACCTAAAATGATTATTATTACAAGAATAGGACCTCCACCGTGAACAAAGTCTCCCAATGTCATCCTTCTTATCCTCCTTCTTGCGTAAAAACGATTTTTCCCTTCTTAAAGACCTTTAAAACGGAAAAGTTATCGTCCAAGATAACAAAATCTGCATCGTACCCCGGCATTATTCTACCGATAGGAGTTTCAGACTTAACGAAGTTTGCAGGCTCAAAAGATGAAATGATGGATATTTCGTTTAAATTCAGACCAAGATCGTGAAACCTTTTGAGGCCTTCATTGTATTTTAGCACACTGCCAGCTAAACTTCCATCACTTAGCCTTGCTGACTTGTTTTTAACCTCTACTTTTAATCCTCCAAGATCGTATTCTCCATCCATCAGTCCAGCGGCTCTCATGGCATCAGTTATGGCTATTATACGATCATGGGGATGAAACTTCAAAATCAGAGAGAGCATTTCTTCATCAAGATGTATTCCGTCACATATCACTTCAAGATCAACGTCGTCCAATTTCAACCCTGCTCCCACAAGACCTATCTCCCTATGATGCAGGGGAGTCATCGCGTTACAAAAATGAGTCATATGTTTAACGCCACCTTTGTAAAAATGCATGAACTGTTTAAAGGTCGCGTTAGAATGACCGACTGAAACTGTTATACCTTTAGATTGAAGATATTTTATCGCTTCGTCATCAGACTCTTCTAAGGCGATGGTCATAATCTTGACTATATCTTCATTTCCATCTACGATTTTTTTTAAATTGGAAATCTCGCCCTTTAAAATGAAGTTTGGGTTTTGAGCGCCAACATGTTTTTTAGATATCACTGGGCCCTCAAGATGAACACCTTTTAAAGGAGTTAATGGATTTGTCTTTATTCTTTTTCTGACATTTTCAATGGCCTTATGAATCTTCTCGATAGGTGCTGTAAGCGTTGTCGCAAGCACAGAGGTAACGCCTGTGGAGAAAAAGTGTTTTTCAAGTTTGTCAAAATCTATTTCTTCATCCATGAAATCATATCCGGCACCACCGTGCACGTGAGTATCTACAAAACCAGGCATCAAAATGAGCGAAGGATCAGACCTCTTATCACTTTCACCGTAAGAGATTATCTTTTCTTCAAACTCAATCCATCCATTTTCTACAGAAAAAAATGGATCAACGATTTTCACGCCGTCAATTCTCAAGATTCTCTCCTACTTTTGAGCCTTTTCATCCGGAAGAAATCATCCCTTTCCGTTTCTTCAAGGTATGATTCTATGAACTTGACCAATTCTTCGTACTGTGGTATTAGAATATACTCAAGTGCGTTGACTCTGCGCTGCGTTTTCTTTATTTCCGTTGCAAGCCTGTAAACGCCAGTTTCAACTTCGGCAAGTTTTGCGGTCAAAACCAGCACTTCATTGAATTTTTTTCTTGCTATGTCAAGTTTTGCATTTGTTCTGACGAAGCCATAAGCCAGAGCAGGCTTGAATTCCAAATTTCCTATTTCTGGTATTTCAACTCCCATAACGCTTCTAAGGCGAATTTCAAGAGATTCGAACTCACCGACTCCCAAACCTATCTCTTCAACATTTTCTATTCCAAAATACAAATTAGCTTCCATGAGTGCCTTATAAGCTTCGGCAAAAAGCATCTCCGTTTTGGCTTGAACTTCCTTTGCTTCGTCGATGAGTTTCATGAGTTCACGAATGAGAACATTCCTTTTTTTATCCAACAAAGTATGTCCTTCTCTGGCCAATTGCAACGACCTTTTCGTCTCTATGAGTTTACTTTTCGTGGGAGAAACTTGGGCCATTTCATATCTCCTTTATTTCTTTGTAATGATCGGCTATTTCTTTTTCACTTACCCTTGTTAATTCGATCTTTGGAATGTATCCGAGCAATTTCCATCCAAGATCAAGCGTTTCTTCAATCGAACGATCTTCATCTTCGCCCTGCTTCAAAAATTCGTTCTCAAAAGCCTCTCCAAATCTTAAATAACTTCTATCGGAATCGGTGAGTTCTTCTTCTCCGATTATTGAAGCCAGCGCCTTAACTTCTTGAACCTTGCTGTATGAGGCAAAAAGTTGACTCGAAAGGTGCGGATGGTCGTCTCGAGTGTATCCTTTTCCTATGCCATCCTTCATCAACCTCGAAAGAGACTGGAGAACGCCTATGGGTGGATATATCCCTTTTCTGTTGAGATCCCTGTTTAAGACTATCTGACCCTCTGTTATATATCCAGTCAAATCAGGAATAGGGTGCGTTATGTCATCATTTGGCATTGAAAGTATTGGAATCTGGGTTATCGAACCGTTCCTGTCTTTTATCATGCCAGCCCTTTCGTATATGCTTGCCAAATCGCTGTAAAGGTAGCCAGGATAACCTTTTCTTGATGGCACCTCGCCACGGGCAGTTGCAAGTTCTCGTAAAGCCTCGCAGTAATTCGTCATATCCGTCAAAAGTACAAGCACGTGAAGGTTTTTATCAAATGCAAGATACTCTGCAGCCGTGAGTGCAACGCGCGGCGTTGCTATTCTTTCAATGGCAGGATCGTCTGCAAGGTTCAAAAACATTATCGTGTTCTTTATTGCACCCGATTGTTCAAGACTTTCCCTTATGAAATTGGCCTCGTCGTGTTTTATACCCATTGCCGCAAAGACTATTGCAAAATTTCCAGCCTCTTCGCCTTTCAATTTTGCCTGTTTTGTTATTTGAACTGCTATTCTGTTGTGAGGAAGGCCATTCCCTGAAAAAATTGGAAGTTTTTGACCCCTTATAAGCGTCATAAGGGCATCTATCGCGGATATGCCTGTCTGAATAAAGTTTCTCGGGTACATTCTCGATACCGGGTTTATAGGCGCACCGTTAATGTCACGACTATCTCCCGTTAAAATTTCCGGACCGTTGTCTATCGGTTGACCTATGCCGTTGAAAACACGCCCAAGCATTTCATCCGAGACTCTTATCATCAAGGGTTTCCCAAGAAATTTAACCTTTGTTTTATCTATTGTTAAACCATTTGTCCCCTCAAAAACCTGTATCATTGCCATTTGATCGCTTATCTGAACGACCTGCCCAAGTCTTTTTTCGTTTCCCATCGTTATCTCAACAACCTCGTTGTAGCCTACATCACTCGGTTTTTCAACGAAGATAAGAGGACCATTTATTTGAGACAAACCAACGTATTCTTTTGCTGGCATTTTCACGCCTCCACGCTTACTTGATATTTTTTATCAAGTTGGTCGAAAAATGCATTTATCTTTGCTTCAACATCTTTAAAGGCTTCGAGTTTATCATTTGGTATGTTTTCCTTCATTCTCATGATGGTGTTGACTATGTCATTATCAAGTACTTCAGAAACGGCAACTCCTTTAGAAACAAGTTTGCTTGCGCGATCGTAATAATTAAGTATTATTTTAAGCATTTCATTCTGCTTTTTCAATTGACAATTGCTGTCAACATCGCTAAATGCGTCTTGTTGAAGATAACCGACTTTGATCATATTTGCAACTCTTACGATGAGTTTTTGATTATCCGGCAGCACATCCTCTCCAACAAGTTTTATTATCTGTTGGAGATTATCATCTTCGGTTAAAATTTGCATGAACCTATCTCGATTTTTGTAAAATTGTTCATCGACATTTTTTGATATCCATTCCTTCAGTTCTGACACATATTCACTGTAACTATCGAGCCAGTTTATCGATGGATGGTGCCTTGCGTTTGCAAGTTGTCTATCGAGTTCCCAGAAACATCTTATAAATCTTTTTGTACCGGTCGTAACTGGCTCTGAAAAATCGCCTCCCGGAGGTGAAACAGCCCCTATAACTGAAACTGAACCTATTCTTTGATCGTTGCCGAGTACTTTCGCCCTTCCGGCCCTTTCATAAAAATCGCCTATTCTGGACGCAAGGTAAGGAGGAAATCCTTCCTCCGCAGGCATTTCTTCAAGCCTTCCGGATATCTCTCTTAAGGCTTCAGCCCACCTCGACGTTGAATCTGCCATAAGTGCAACGTTGTACCCCATATCTCTGAAATATTCAGCCATCGTTATTCCCGTGTAAATCGAAGCCTCGCGGGCAGAAACCGGCATGTTTGAAGTGTTGGCTATGAGAATTGTTCTCTCCATTAAAGGTTTGCCATTTCTTGGATCTATCAATTGAGGAAATTCTTCAAGCACTTCTGTCATTTCATTTCCACGTTCTCCGCAACCTATGTAAATTATCACGTCTGCATCGGCCCACTTTGCAAGTTGATGCTGGACAACGGTCTTTCCAGTTCCAAATCCTCCAGGGATTGCAGCAGTCCCACCTTTGCTTATCGGAAATAAAGTGTCTATTACCCTTATGCCTGTAACAAGCGGTTCCCTTGGAGCAAGTCTTTCTATATATGGCCTCGGTATTCTGACAGGCCAACTTTGATAAAGTTTTATCTCATGATCTCCATCATCGCTTTTGACCGTCATCAAAGTCGTGTCTATCGTGTATTTTCCCGAACTCTTGACATTCTTGGCAACTCCAGAAACATTTGGCGGAATCATTATCTTATGAACAATTGAGGATGTTTCTTTGACAGTTGCTATGATCTGTCCGCCAACAACCTTGTCTCCATCGTTGATTTTTAGCATCTGCACATCCCAAGCTTTTTTCATGTCAAGCGCATTGGCTATTATGCCCCTTTCAAGAAAGTCACCAGATTGAGCCTTTAAAACGTCAAGAGGCCTCTGAATGCCATCGAAGACAGAACCAATAAGACCGGGACCCAAAGTTACAGAAAGCATATTTCCCGTACCGGTGACTGGCTCTCCAGGCTTTAGACCAGTCGTTTCCTCGTAAACTTGAATCGTGGCGTTATCTCCATCAAGACTTATAATTTCTCCGGTTAATTTGACATTTCCGACAAGTACCATCTCGTGCATCATAAAACCAGTCATCTTTTTAGCCTTAACGACAGGTCCGTTTATAGAATATAATTCTCCCGTTCTTTCCATCAAAATCACCTAACTTTCAACTTAGAAAACAATTCTTGCAGATACAATTCTTTGATCTCTTCAAGTTTACTTTCCAGTGTATTTTCTACGATCTCCTTGCCATCTTCAGATACAATCACAACACCACCTGCTATTTTAACTTCCTCATCTGAGATGGAAATGTCTTTTTTACCATCAGATATTTGAGAAACAACTTTAGAAATCGTCTCTTTATCAGCTTTTCTGCACTTTACCGTTACTTTTTTTGTGTCGATTACATTTAAAGCCTCTGTGAGTAAATAACGGAGAAAATCAGGGTAATTTTCTTTCTGAGGAATCTCAAAGAATTTTTCTTTCAAAATTGCCATTGAATCTTCTATTATGTCTTTTTGACCTTCTATATTTATTCTCATACTTCTTGATATGGCCTGGGCTTTTTCAGTACGACTTATATCGTCAATCTGCTTTTTGGCATCTTCTATTATCTTTGAATACATTTCTTCGGCCTTTTTTTCGTAATTTTCTTTTATCTCTTTGGCTTTTTTATTTGCATCCTCTATTAAGGATTGAACATCTTCGTCGGCCTTATTCTTAACGTATGTTTTTAAAGCATCGAGTTTTTTCTCAACGTTCATTTCAATTTCACTCCAATCGCCTCTTGTACGTAATGCGTTATGAAATCTTTAGATCTTGTGCTTCCATGTCTATCGGGGATGACCGTTACTATCGGCAGAGTTCTTGATCTTCTTAAACTTTCCAATTCCTCTGGAATCATTTCCGAAATTTTTTGAGTTACAAGCAGTATTCCAACGTCTTTTTTCTTTCTAATTTCTTCGATCACGGGCAGTATTTCCGCTTTTGTGTGCAAAACAACTCCATTTATTCCGGCCAATCTCATGCCTATTTGAGTATCGATGTTATCACTTATGAGAAAAAACTTCATAATTTCCACCTCTCAAAAATTGGAGCCAGCGTAGGGACTCGAACCCTAAACCTACTCATTACGAATGAGTTGCTCTACCGGTTGAGCTACGCTGGCTGAACACGAAAACAATTATATCACAACAAAACAAATTCAGACAAGACCATCTATTCTAAGATTTTTACCGCTTGGTACCACTTTTACTTTCATTTCCTTAGTGTTCAAAAAATTTCCAATTGAAGAATTTTTCCCAACGGTAGAGCCCTCATCAACGACAACCCCCTCGCCTATAACGCTTATCCCGCCAGTGTATATGTTTGGGTATCTCTCATTTTTAACCTTATCTCCAATTCCTATCTTACAATTATCACCAATGATTGTGTTTTCACCTATTATCGCATCTTCTACGATACAATTCTCACCTATTAAAACATTTGTCATTATGACCGAATTTTTTATGAATGATCCTTTTTTGACCTTTACCCCTTGAAAAAGCACGGTACCATCAACTTTCCCATGGATGATACACCCTTCACTCGTGAGTGAGTTAACAACCTCAGATTCATTTCCAAAAAATGCCGGAGGCATCTCAGCGCTATGAGTGTAAAATCTCCAGTTTGGATCGTAAAGATTTAGCGCTGGCATCGATCGTGTTAAGTCTATATTTGCCTCCCAAAATGACTCTATCGTTCCAACATCTCTCCAGTATCCTTCAAACTCGTAGGCATAGAAGTTGACATTTTCATTGACGAGCTTTGGCATTATATCTTTACCAAAATCGTGGGAGGATTCTTCATTTTTAGAATCTTCTATCAACAAAGGTTTTAGCAATTTCCAGTTGAATATGTAAATTCCCATCGATGCAAGTTGAGATCTCGGATTTTTTGGCTTTTCTTCAAATTCTTTAACTCTGGAAGTGTTGTCCGTTATCACGGTTCCAAACCTGTGTGCTTCAGAGAGGGGAACACGAATGCACGATATCGTCGCGTCGGCATTTCTTGAGATATGAAAATCAAGCATTTCATTGTAATCCATTGAATAAACATGATCGCCAGAAAGTATTAAAACGTATTGTGGAGAAAACTGATCTATGAAATCTATATTTTGCGCTATAGCATGCGCCGTTCCCTTGTACCATTCCCCCTCTGCAGCGGCAGCGTAAGGAGAAAGCACGAAAAGGCCTCCATTTTTTCTGTCCATATCCCAATCTCTACCAATTCCAAGGTGTGTGCTCAAAACTCTCGGCCTATACTGCGTTAGGACACCGACGGTGTATATCGAAGAATTGATGCAATTTGAAAGGGTAAAGTCTATGATCCTGTACTTTCCGCCGAATGGAACTGCGGGTTTAACGACATTTTCCGTTAACACTCCAAGCCTTGTTCCCTGACCTCCGGCAAGTATCATCGCTATTATTTCGCTCACAACTTCATCCCCTTTCAAACAACTTGCCATTTCTCGAAGAAAAGTGGTTCCTCGTAACCAATGTAGGAACGTTCCGTTCTTATGGTAACATTTTTGTCCAGTATACAGTTAACGATTTTTGCTCCCTCTTCAATTGTTGAGCCTTCCATTACGACAGAATTATCAACAACTGCTCCTGCTTTAACGTTGACACTTCTAAAAATAACGCTGTTGGAAACTTTCCCAGAGATTATGCATCCATCTGCCACTATCGAATTCACCACCGAACCTGTAGATGTTATTTTGGGAGGAGCCAAATCTTTGAGTTTTGTGTATATCTTTCTTGATGGAGAAAAAAGTTCATTAAGAATTTCAGGATTCAGCATATCCATATTTATTCTTTTATATTCAATCAAAGATTTCTTTACGTTCCTCCAATAACCTGAAAATTTGTAAGACATTATTCTAAGATTTTCTATGTTGGGTATTATAACATCCCTCACAAGATCGTATTTGCCATTTGGAACGGTTGAATACAGTAGATCCATCATCAATTTTTTGTTCATGAAATACACGCCTAAATTTATTTTATCTCCGAAGTTTTCTTTTTCTTTTTCCTTGAAGTCAATTATTCTTTCATTTTGATCCGTTTTCACAGTTCCATAAAGGGCTGGATCGTATCCTTCAACAGATTTGGTCAAAATCGTTATGTCTGCGGAGGTTGAGAGATGATATTTGAAAAGAGGGGTGAAATCTATGTTGTAAATGTGATCGCCAGATCCTATCAAGACGTAGTCCTCATCTCCCCTTCTAAGCACCGTTATATTTTGATGAATTGCATCCGCAGTTCCCCTGTACCAAAGTTGGCTTGTATCGCTAACGTAAGGTTGAAGTATGTAAAGGCCTCCATTTTTCCTGTCAAGATCCCATTCTCTTCCCGAACCAAGGTGATCCATAAGACTGCGTGGATTGTATTGAGTCAGTACTCCAACCCTTTTTATGCCAGCCCTTACCATGTTTGAAAGGGTAAAATCTATAGCCCTGTATTTTCCAGCAATGGGTACGGCAGCCGAGGCTCTCTTATTTGTCAATTTGCCAAGATTTTGCCCCTTCTCACCCGCGAGGATCAATCCAAGTATCTTCAAAATACCACCTCCTTACAAAATGTCAGGATAAAGTGGAAACTTCTTGCAAAGTTTTTCAACGCGCTCCTTTGAAATACGTTTGGTTTGATCGTTAGGATTATGAATTACAGATGCTATTATGTCGGCAATTTCTTCCATCTCTGCCTCTTTCATGCCACGAGTTGTGACGGCTGGTGTACCTATTCTTATGCCACTCGTTACGGTCGGCGGTCTTTGTTCTCTTGGTATCGTGTTTTTATTCACCGTTATCCCAACTTCGCCAAGCAAATTTTCAACTTCCTTCCCTGTCAATCCCGTATCAACAAGATCAAGGAGCATCAAATGTGTGTCCGTTCCCCCAGAGACGATTCTTATCTTTCTGTCTGAAAGAGATTTGGCAAGTGTTGCGGCATTCTTAACTATTTGGCTTTGATAATTCTTGAATTCAGAAGACATCGCCTCTTTAAAGCAGACGGCTTTGGCTGCTATCACGTGCATAAGAGGACCTCCTTGAATTCCAGGGAAGATGGTTTTGTCTATTTGCTTTGCGAATTCCTCCTTAGAAAGTATGAGACCGCCTCTTGGCCCTCTAAGCGTTTTATGAGTTGTCGAGGTGACGATGTGCGCATATTCAACGGGATTCGGATGAATTTTGGCGGCAACGAGGCCGGCAAAATGCGCCATATCCACGACGAGGTACGCCCCGACTTCGTCTGCAATTTCTCTAAAACGTTTGAAATCGATGATCCTCGGATAGGCACTTCCTCCAGTTATTATTACCTTTGGTTTGTTTTCTATTGCAAGCCTTCTGACCTCATCGTAATCTATCGTTTCGGTGTCTGGATTAAGACCGTAAGGAATTATTTTGTAAAGTTTTCCAGAAAAGTTCACCGGTGACCCATGTGTGAGGTGTCCGCCTTGCGTCAAAGAAAGGCCCATCATAACGCTACCAGGCTCTGCGATCGACATGTAAGCGGCCATATTCGCTTGCGAGCCAGAGTGAGGTTGCACATTTGCGTGTTCCGCACCAAAAAGTTGACACGCTCTGTCCCGTGCGAGATTTTCTGCTATATCAACTATTTCGCAACCACCGTAGTAGCGTTTCGAGGGATATCCTTCAGCGTATTTGTTTGTCAAAACGCTGCCCATCGCCTGTAAAACTGCCTTTGAAACGAAGTTCTCAGAGGCTATAAGTTCGATGCCATTTCTTTGCCTTTCAAGTTCTTTATGAACTACTTCGTAAATCTCAGGGTCAACATTTTTTATTTCTTCCCATAGATCCTTCATTTCACTTCCTCCTCACTTTATTTTGTAACTTTCCATTTTATAAAAAAGCGCTCTTAAACTTATTCCGAGATATTGAGCCGTCTTTTTCCTGTTTCCATCATTTGCCCTTAATGCCTCTTCTATCAATTCTTTTTCGTAATCGGCAAGGGATTTCTTTAGATCTTTTTTCGCTCCGTTGAAAATTTTTTTCTTCGACTCTACGTAAGGAGGCAAAGAGGAAATCGTTATCTCTTTTTCACTTATATCCATGTTTATCATCGCTCTGGCTATGAAATTTTCAAGTTCTCTAACATTTCCAGGCCACGAAATCTTCTCTATCACATTTAAAGCATCTCTTGAAATACCTTCGACTAATCTGCCATATTGTTGGTTTAACTTTCTTATTATGTACTTCACAAGAGGTTCTATATCTTCAATTCTTTCTCTTAAAGGAGGGATATATATGGGGACAACGTTAAGTCTGTAATAAAGATCGGGTATAAAAGTTCCGTTTTTGACCATATCTTCAAGGTTTATATTCGTGGCGGCTATTATTCTGACATCAAGATGTTTCACTTTAGTACTTCCAAGTTTTGTTATTTCCATTTCCTGAAGAAATCTCAAAAACCTCGACTGAACGCTCAAATTCATTTTCCCAACTTCATCAAGGAAAAGTGTACCTCCATTAGATTCTTCAAGAAGCCCTATTTTGCCCCCCTTGCGTGCCCCCGTGAAAGCTCCCTCTTCGTACCCAAAAAGTTCTGATTCAAGAATTCCTTCTGGTAAAGCCGCACAATTGACGCTCACAAAAGAGGCATTTTTCCTATCACTTGCGTTGTGAATCGCATGGGCAAAAAGTTCTTTTCCCGTTCCAGATTCTCCCCTTAAAAGCACAGTTGCTCTCGTTGGCGCGACTTTTTTTGCCTGCGTTATGGCAATTTGCATGGCCTGACCATTTCCTATGATATCGTCAAAAGTGTAACGGGCACTTATGTGTCTTATCACTTGATTTGCCTCTTCAAGTTCACGACTTAATGAAATTATCTTTGAAACGTCGTGAACCACACCCACGCTTCCGACGAATTTATCATCTATGAAGAGGGGAGTAACATCAACTATGACATCTTTTTTCATTGGCCCTACTTTAAGTCTGTGACCCAAAATTGGCTTCTTTTCTTTCGCCACCATCATGTGGACACTTTCACCTTCGGCTATATCTATTGTGGCTGGCTTTCCTATAACATCTTTTTCGTTAAAACCTGTCAATTTGGTATATTCGCGATTCACCATCATCAAATTTCCATTTTCGTCCGCAACACTTATTGCGTCATCCGTCGATTCTATGATCTTTTCCAACATCAACCTTACGTGCCTTAGATCTGTAACCTCTTCGGCCATTTTTTGGACTTCAGTTATGTCTCTGAAAACTGCAAATGCTCCCCTTAGTTCCCCATTTTCATCTATAAGCGGAATGCGAGAGGTTATGATCTTCACCTTTCCAACACTTTGAATTTTGTCTATTTCTGCCCTTTTGCTCTCAATGACCTTATGAAGCCTCGTGTTTGGAACGACATTTACGACCTTTTTACCATTGTAATTTTCATCATTAAGATGCAATATTTGCCGCGCCGCTTTATTTATGAAGATCACTTCTGCGCGTTCATTGACCATTATAACGCCCTCAATCATAGAATCAAGGGCTTGCTCGTAATATTTGTACTTCGAATCAGTCATAACGTTTAGATCCATTTCTAATTCCCCAACCTAACTTTTGATTCACGATTTTAAAAAAATTTCTCTTCTCCGTGCACAGGAATTTCACGCTCTTTCCAGAATCCTCAATTTCAAATGATTCCGCATCATTTTGATCACTCAAAATCTCTCCATCTGAGATGGCAAAGTATTTCTCGTTGTTGCGAGGATGTACTTCTATTCTTATTTTTCTCCTTGAAGAAACGACGATTGGAGCTTTTAAAAACGTATGTGCCATCATTGGAACTATTGAAAGTACGTCTGCCTCAGGATCTACAACAGGACCACCTGCAGAAAGATTGTAAGCGGTAGAACCTGTTGGGGTTGAGATTAAAACTCCATCACAAAGTAAAGTTCCAACTTTAGAATCGTCAACTTTTACCTCAACGTCGATCATGTGAGAATGAATATCCCTTTGGACAACAAATTCATTCAAAAATTCGATTTCCCCAAATTTACCCCTGACTTTGGAAAGTTTCCTTTCAACAACGGCAAATTTCCCATCAGTTAAAATATCTTCGATGATCTGATTTATCTTACCAAATTCGTAAGGACTTAAAAAACCAAGATGACCAAAATTTATCCCCACGATGAATGGCTCTTTCCCTGCAATTTTTTTTGCATATCTTAAAACTGTACCATCACCACCAAGAATGAAGAAAATAGAATTTTCAGGAACATTTTCAACGTCGAAAATCTTTATTTTATTCTCGATCTTTTGCTTCAAAACTTCAGATGCCCTCACGGCTTCTTGATTCTTCTCGTTCTTTAAGATGACGGCACCGCAAAATTTTGTCATCTTCTTAACACCACACTGAGATCAAAAAGTGAATTAACAACGAAAAGTTGTATGAAAATTAAAACAAGGAAAACGATAAATGGGGTAAAATCAAGGTAACCAAAAGGATGTATGAATCTTCTAAATGGCCTAAGAACGGGTTCAGAAATCTCGTCAAAAATCCTTCTTAGCGGAAAACCATAAGGCAACAAAAAACTCAGTATCCCATCTATGACGAGAACAACCATGAAAAAGATTACAACGATGTTCAGAATAACCGCTATTGCGTACACGAGATTTGCAACGGCAAACATGATTCACACCCTTTCAAATCAAAGATTCTCCTATCACAGAATACCCTTTCTGTGTCAAAATCCTGCCTCTTGCGGTGCGGGCAATGAATCCTCCTTGAAGCAAGAATGGTTCATAAACCTCGCTTATGGTCTCCGGTTCTATCCCCACACTCGCTGCCAGGGCATTTATTCCCACTGGCCCTCCCTTGTAATCTTTCGCCATCTTTAAAAGTATCTTTATGTCCATCTCATCAAGACCGTTTTTATCAACTTGCATTGACTCAAATGCCTCTTCTATCGTTTCCATATCAAGGATGTCTTTTGCCTTCACAGTTGCAAAATCTCTTATCCTTTTAACAAATCTATTTACCACTCTTGGTGTTCCTCTCGATCTTTTGGCTATTTCGAGGGCACTTTGATCGTCAATTTTGACTCCAAGCAATGATGCCGTTCTTTTTGCTATTAAAGCAAGATCATCAAGCGTGTAGAAATCCATTTCAAAGATCATTCCGAATCTGTTTCTCAAAGGAGGCGTTAACAAGCCACTCCGTGTCGTTGCTCCAACAAGGGTAAAGGGACTTATAGAAAGTCTAACGCTTCTTGCTCCAGGTCCCTTTCCTATCATGACGTCAATTTGAAAATCTTCCATGGCAGAATAAAGTATTTCTTCCACAGGATGAGGTAATCTGTGAATTTCATCTATGAAGAGCACGTCTCCTGGAGATAAAGATGTAAGGATCGCTGCAAGATCTCCTTGTCTTTCAACAACAGGTCCGCTTGTTGTCCTCAGTTTTCCTCCTATTTCGTTTGCTATTATCATGGCAAGACTCGTTTTCCCCAAGCCAGCGGGCCCTGCGAGTAAGATGTGATCGAGCACATCTCCCCTCATACTTGCAGCCTTTATCGCAACTTTAAGCCTTGATTTTATTCTTTCTTGGCCTATGTAATCGTTCAAACTCGATGGCCTTAAAGAAACAAGAGCCTCGTCTTCTTTTTGTGGTTCAGAAGAAAGTAATCTCGCCATTTCAACTCCTACGGATGAATTCTGTATATGGTTCTGGCAAAAGGTATCGCTTCTCTTATGTGCTCAAGTTTACATATCCACGAAACTATCCTTTCAATTCCCATTCCAAAACCGCTGTGCGGTACAGTGCCGTATTTTCTAAGATCTATGTACCAGTCGTAAGATTCAACTGGAAGGTTAAATTCTTTTATTCTCTCAACGAGTAAATCGGGATCACTTATGCGTTCAGATGCGCCTATTATCTCTCCATATCCTTCCGGCGCAAGCATATCATCGCAAAGTACGACCTCTGGCCTTTGGGGGTCGGGTTGCATGTAGAAAGCCTTTATTTTTCTTGGATAATTGTAAACCATTACAGGCCTATCAAATTCCTCGCTTATGGCTGTTTCCTCATCCCCACCTATATCGTCGCCCCATTTTATATCAAATCCCTTTTTCTGAAGTAATTTAACGCCTTCATCGTAAGATATTCTTGGAAAAGGTGCTTGAACCTTTTCAAGTAATTTTGTGTCTCTTTCCAGAGCCTTAAGATGATCCCCTGCCCTTTCAAGCACGCGTCCGACAACATATGATACAAGTGATTCCTGAAGATTCATGTTATCATTTGAGTTGTAATAGGCAACTTCCGCTTCATTCATCCAGAATTCCGTAAGATGTCTTCTTGTTTTTGATTTTTCAGCCCTGAATGTGGGGCCAAGATTGTAAACTTTTCCAAGTGCCATTGCTGCCGCTTCGAGGTAAAGTTGGCCTGTTTGCGTTAAATATGCTTTTCCAAGATCAAAATAATCGACGCTGAAAAGTTCTCCAGCAGACTCCCCTATGGCTCCAGTAAGAATTGGAGTATCAACAAGGACAAATCCGTTATTTCTGTAAAATTCCCTCACTGCCCATATAATTTCGTTTCTAACGTGCAAAATATGAAATTGCTTTTGAGACCTCAGCCAAAGATGGCGATTGTTCATCAAAAAATCAATGCCATGTTCCTTTTTTGAAATTGGATATTCTTCGATGGGTATTTGGACGATTTCGATTTTAGTTATGTCAAGTTCATAACCGTATGGAGATCTCTTGTCTTCTCTAACAGTACCCTCGATTACAACGCTTGACTCTAACTTGACCTTTTCAGCATTGGAAAAGGCTTCCTCCGAAGATGCCTTTTCAACCACTCCTTGAATAAAACCACTTCCATCCCTTATCTGTAAAAAATAAATTTTACCACTCGATCTTTTGTTAAAAACCCATCCTTTTACCGTTATGATTTCACCAACATGATCTTTCACGTCTTTTATGTATATCCAATGTGCTGGCAAGATGATCACCTCTCCTGATTATTATTTTAGCATAGATGACAGCCAATTTTAAATTTCAAATCATTGATAAGCAGTGACGAGTAACGCGTGACGAGTGATCAGCAAAACAGCATATGGCATATGGCGTATAGCGTATGGCAAAGACAGGGATTAGACATTAGAGATTAGGGAATAGAGATTAGAGATTAGAGATTAGGGGTTAGAGATTAGGGATTAGTGGGTGGTTATGGCGGAGGGCAGGATGCCCGCGAGATGGCCTCCGCAGCGACAGCGAGGACCAGACATCGAGGAGGCACCTGCCGAAACCCATACAAAACAGCGTATAGCCTATAGCATATGGCATATAGCAAGGGCGGAGAGCATAATGCCCCAGAGAAATCCTCCGCAGCGAAGCGAGGACCAGATTTCGACGGGGCATATGCTGGAGCCCGTCAAAAACAGCGCATAGCAAATAGCATATAGCGTATGGCGAATAGCAAATACAG
>JAVRKN010000014.1:0-17010 GCA_031962405.1 Athalassotoga sp.
GGATGCAAAACTGTTTTGTGAATGATGTTTACGTCCGTCAATCCTAAACGTTTTGCCGTTTCCATCGCCGCTGCCTCTGCGATGGCCTCATTGGTCGCAAAGGTCATGTCCAACTGAATAGTCCCATCATTTGACCATTCAACTTCTGGCTTTATAAGTCCTTTTTCGTTCAACTCTGCTTTTTCCTTAAGTCTTAAATTAACATTGTCAGTTTCATCCAACTCGTCTATGTATTTTATCTTTTCAGGCTTGCAAAGAGTGCAACCTCCTATGAGATCGCATGGTTTGTTTATTCCATCAGGCAGATTGTTGTATCCAAAATGCTCACATACTGGCGCCATGTAATCTTTGTCTCTCGGAACTACCGTGCCTGCCGCTATTTCGCCATCTTTTTTCCTTTTTATACCGTCTCCAATTCTTTCTGGATAATAACCGTTATCGACAAAGAAGCCTTGCTCTACGGCTTCAAAATATCCCCCAACTTTTATTATCTCTTCAAGCATGAGAATTGCGCGCATCTTTAACTCTCTTACCTTTTCATTTATCTTTTCTTTGTCTATTTTCACATATTCTGTAAGGCCATCCAAAGCCACAAGCGCATGTTTTGCCGTTTCGATGCCGCGAATAGAGTTGATGTGCCACGGCACATTTCTCCCTTCGTCTGGAGTTATGGTAGATTGAAGGTGTGCCCCTGTGAGCCTTGTAACGAAGGCATCTATCATGTGCATGCGCGTTGCATCAAAGAGATCTGACTCTATGTATTTCGTGTTCATCTGCGCACGAAACTTATACCCCTTGAAAAGTTCTCTTACGGCAACGGCGTAAGGCAGATTTATGCGCATTGCCGGTGTCGGAGCAGCAGTTGGAGGTACCGTTGAAAGAGATATATTCTCCTTCTTCATGCCAGCCTTCACGGAATAAAGGCAATTTATGCCGTGTTGAACAAGCAATTCTGGCATGATCTTCCACGAAACTCGTGCTGAAGCATTTGCGTTGTGAGCACCGTCTATTTGCAACATGCCCGCCCATGCCATTATCTTTTTTGCAACGGCGGCATCAACAAAAGATCTAACCGGGTTGATGCCCCTGTACAAAACGTTGTATTGCGGATCTTGATGTGCACCATTTACCCCTTCTTCGGCAAAGAGCACCGCTATTTCTGGGCCCGCGACGCCACTGACGTAAGAGTGAAAGTTTATTGGTCTTCCAACCTCATCCTCTATCATGTCAAGTGCCTTTCTCGTTGCCCTCAGTTGTTTTCTCGTTATTGGTATGCCGCCGATTCCTTCTGGAGTACCTTCCATAAGTCCATCTATGTGTGATTGCCCCAACGTCCTTATGACCATTATATGATCTGCTCCATGCCATGCCGCCATCCTCATCCTTCTTATGTCATCTTCAAATCTTCCAGATGCTATTTCACTTGTTATCACGAGATCTGGCTGAGGATCTATGTTGTCAAAGTAATGCGCCGCAGGCAATGGGATTGAATTCTTCAAAGGCTCGCTTGCTTGAAGGTATTCATAACCATCCATCTTGCCATTCCAAGGCTTTCTCCATGTCCATCCACGTCTGCGCGGTCTATAATTCTCGAGATCTTTTAGAATTTCTTCGATGTCTATCTTTTTGTTTATCTCAAGCATTTTTACCATCTCCAAAAAGTCCCCTGACTTCGTCCCAGTGATCTGCTTTGACGAGCATCTCCCCGGCAGTTAAATAATCAACATTCCTGGCTTTCGCAAATCTGTAGACGATGTTGCCAGCACCCTTACCAAGAAGTCCTTGTTCAAAGACCTTATCAACTATGTTTTTCGCCGTTATGCTGTCAAAGCCCATTCTCAAAAGCACGGATCTTTCTATCGAGGGCGATGTGTGCGTTCTTGCAAGTTCTATGAGTGGATCCACGATCTTTTCCACAAGTTCCCAAAATCTTTTGTCTAACTCTTCGTCTGTTAAATTCTTAAGATGAGCGCTTCTCTCCTCAAAATCATCAGGCCTTACCATTTTTTAACACCTCTCCCAGCATTTCATCTATCTCTTTCAAATTGGAATTCGTATCCTCAGCCATGAACTTCTTTTCTGTATTTGAAAATTCATGTCTGCCATACATCTTGATGGATTCTTTAACGTAAGATTTTTTAAGATTTTCAAGGGGATATTCGATAACCCCAATTTGTTCAACGTCTTGAGGTATGGCTATCACTTTACCAGGTATATCCTCTTTTATTGAATCTCCATTTTTAACGGTTATTCCCATTTTCTTCGCAAATGTGAGTTGAGCACTTGGTAATTTTCCCGCTCCCGTGTATTCCGTTTCTTGAACGACTATGATCTGATCCTCATCCATTTCCCTTGCGATGCTTAATGCAGCCGTCAAAGATGTGTTGCCCGCCGGTCCTCTCATCATGCCTTCAACCTGTGCAAGAGCTTCTGTCGTGAAAAACACCTCTCCTTGCGTTACAAGCACATACCTGTCCAAATATCTCAAAGATCTGGCCGCATTCCTTGGCACATCCACTCTGTCAGGATAAGCGGAGAAAGGAATCCCAAAACCTGTGTGCCCAGTTGTGAATGATTTTCTGTTGAAGTCGTGATCGCTTGCCATATGAAGTCCTCTCAGATCGACACTAACTCCTATGACTTTTGTGTTGAAAGCGCCTGCTTTTTTCAATCCTCTTGCGGTGCCAGTCACATTTCCACCACCTGCATGCGTTACAAGCACCGCATCTGGAAATTTTCCATATCTTGATTTAACTTGCGTTGCTATTTCATATCCAAGAGTTTCTATTCCAGCGATCCCGAAAGGCGTGTAAAGAGAGGCATTGAAATACCCAGTTTCATCCAACAATTTCAAGGTATAGTAAAAGAGTTCAGGACCTACCGTTAATTGAACAACCTCTGCTCCATAAGCCTCACAAGCGCGCCCTTTTTCGAGAATTTCTGGCTGTCCAACATGATTGCTGTCAAAAGTTTCTTGTACGATTATAGAACGTAATCCATATTTTGCAGCCTGTGAAGCTACAGCCGCACCGTAATTTCCCGAAGTGGCCGCTATCACACCTTTGTATCCGTGATTTTTTGCATGATAAACGGAAACAGATGCTCTTCTGTCTTTAAAACTTCCAGAAGGATTTGTCGATTCGTCCTTTAAGAATATTCTCGCACCTTTTCCAGGTTTCGAGGCTCTTCTTACGAGTTTTGTAAGATTTTTAAGTTCAACAAGGGGGGTATTTCCAACCTGTGTTTCAAATTGGATCTTCTTTATTTCTTCTAAAGTGTAAGAAACTTCTTGCATCATCCGCTCGTAGTCGAAAGCGATGCCTTCTATTTCAAACTTAGAATAATCTATTCCAACGGCCCTTTGAATTATCTCATTTTTTCTCTTCATTACATCTTCGTACACTTCAATCGCTCCCTTCTTCAAGTTGTTTTTTGAGATGTGGGCCTATTTTTAGAAGTTCTGGTATTGGATCGCCGAAGTCATGAGTGTATCGTGGATTAACCTCAACTAACGTTCCAGAAACTGTTCTACCGCTTAAAGTTGTTATTTTAACGGTTTCACCGATTTCTCCATCCTCATTTAGAAATCCATTTATCCATGCCTCGAGCGGGACCTTTTTTGTATCTTCTGGAAGATTTGAAGACCTTTGAGATGGTGGGAGTACAACGTTGTGAATCTTGACCCAATCGCCCTTTTTTGCCATATCAATCATCTTCCATCGATGATTCCAAAAGGTATTTGCATGTCTTTCATCGTCAGCAATCCTGGCCTTGCTTCTATAACTTTAGGGATCATGTTAACTGCCATCGCTATCGTACCTTTTCCTCCTGGAATTTCTGGCTTTATTTCCATTGAAATATTTGGATCTCCTTCTATTTGAATGAAATCTCCAGTTTCAACATTTTCAGCCTCTGGATGAATTTGCTGAGGATGAATGAGTTCTATCTTGGTCTCTCCATTAACAATTCCTCGACCTATGTGTTTACATCCAGCAACCTGTCCGGGTTCCACTTTAGCGTAAAGCGTTTCCCTGTGAGTTTTTGAAATTATTGGCTCTCTCTCTTCCTCTATTTTGTCTAACTTCCAACCCAGCGCATCGGCTATCATGGAAATTGATTGCCTAAATCCAACATGTCCAACTATCTTTCCAGATTTTATGCCATCTTCAAATTCTTTTAAAGTCGTTCCAACTCCTTGAGTTCTCATGACCTCTGCACCGAAGGGAGAAAGATCGTTTATGCGTTGGGCCTTTATTTTTTTCACGTTAAGGCATGTACCGGTCAATGAAAGTATGAGTGTGTCGAGTACAAAACCAGGATTTATCCCAGTTCCAAGAATGGAAACGTTATTTTTCTTTGCCATCGAATCCATCCTATGGGAGAGTTCCGGATAATCAACCCATGGATATGCCATTTCTTCGGCCAATGTTATGACATTTGCCGAATTTTCAACGGCTATTTTTATCATTGGAAAAACCAATGGCACAAAAGAAGTTGTTGCTATGATAACGAGATCCGGATCGAGGGATGAGATCGTCTCTTCGGCATTGGAAGATATTTTAACATCGCTTTTGACTCCAAGATAATCTCCCACGTTCTTTCCATTTAATTCCTTTCTTGATGTCTCCACAACGCCGACAAGTTCAAACTCTTTTTTCTTAAGAATATCTTTCACTATGCCACTTCCCATGGCACCAATTCCCCATACCAATATTCTTTGCATTTTGCTTCCTCCTCATAAGGATTGAATTTTTTTATGGTAACTTAAAAGATCATTTCCTATCTTTGCACTCACTTCAAGATCATACGTACCCTTTTCTTGAAGACTCAAAGTTTTCCATTCTTGCGAATCAAATATAACCTTTTTACCTCCATGCGTTATCTGAAGATTGTGTGGAATGGAACTTGAAAATCTATAAAGTTCAACATCTTTCTTCCTTATTATAACAGTTAAAGAATCGAGGACGATATATCGACTGTGTAAAGCATCGTTAAGAAGCGAAATTGAAAAGGTTACCGGCATCTTCGATTCAACACTTGAGGGTATGTCAGATATGATTTCTATCCCTGATGTGTCATTTACATCATTTTTGTTTATGACCGAAATCACACTGGTGGCGATCATATCTCGTGTTCCAATAATTTCGGCCACGAGTTTATAATCTCCCGGATTTTGAAGTGGCTTTGTTTGATAATCGTACGCAAGCGATTGCCCGTAAGGCAGCACATTTAAGGTTGTATTCAGCACAACGGTATTTGTGCTCAAAATCTCATTTTTTTCGTTCAAAAGAGAAAAAATAACCTTTTGAATGTCCAAATTCAACCTCTGCGAGGTCTCATTTTTTATGTAAAGTGATACCTTTTCACTTTGTCCATTCAAGACAAAATCATTTGAAGAAAGCAAAGAGGGCGATAAATCTGAAATGCAGTTGAAACTTTTCCCAACCGAGACAATTTTACCGTCTAAATTCATTAGTACCTTTGCAACGTAATTTCCAACTGGAAAAACGCGTTGATCCTTTATATCATAAATCAAGATTGTGCTTTTTGGACTGATTTGTGACTTCACAACGTTAGAAGCGTTGAAAACGCGGATCGTGGTCGAATCATTTGTTATTCTCAGACTTAAAGCGTATATTTCAAAATCCTTGTAGTTGGAAGATAAATTCTTAAGGTAGATTTTAAAATCAAGAGGTTTACCGACAAGGTATGTATCTTTCGAGGAGGATATGTAAACTTGAAAATCGCCAACGGTCGCGGTAGAATTTGTTTTAATCGCTGGATTTCCGTTGAACTGAAAGTAAAATAAAAATATCGCCACAATTGCAGCGAAATTTATACCAAGAATAAGGCCAACTTTTCCTAAAGAAGATTTTTTTACTTTCTTCTCTCTTTCTTCCTCATTCATGCGCTCCTCACCACACGGCTAACTTCTTCATAAGAAGTTATGCCCTTGAGTATTTTTTCAACGCCGTCTTCAAACATTGTTCTCATACCTTCGCTTCTTGCGAGTTCGCGCAATTCAAGATCAGAAGCACCGTTGTAGATGGCCTCTCTGATCTTCGAGGTTATTATCATGATCTCATTTATTGCCGTTCTTCCTTTGTAACCTTCATTGCAATTTCTACATCCAACGCCTTCGTACATAACAGGCGTCATGTGAGGATAAAAAGTAGTTGCAACTTTTGAAACTTCTTCATTTATTTTGATCTGCCTTTTACAATCGTTGCAAAGTTTTCTAACAAGCCTCTGACCGACAACGCCTATCAAGGCAACTCCGAGCATGTGTGGATCTATGCCGAGATTTGTAAGCCTTGAAATGGCAGATGGGGCATCATTTGTGTGCAAAGTGCTCAAAACAAGATGGCCTGTCATTGAGGCTTCGACCGCAAGTTGGGCCGTTTCTTTGTCTCGAATTTCTCCAACCATTATTATGTCCGGATCTTGCCTTAAGACCGATCTTAAAAATCTTGCGTAAGTCAAACCTGCTTCCACGTTGACTTGACATTGATTGACACCCTCGATGTTGTACTCAACGGGATCTTCGATGGTAACGATATTTTTTGTAACATCTTTTATCTCGTTTATGGCAGCAACGAGCGTTGTTGATTTTCCACTCCCAGTAGGCCCTGTAAGTAAAATTATGCCGTAAGGATAATTTATGAGTTCTTCAAACCTTTTGAGATTGTACTCGCTAAACCCAAGGCTCGATATCTTTTGTTCCGACGCTGAAACTTTTAGTATCCTTAAAACAACTTTTTCTCCGTATATGGTAGGCATGGTTGAAACACGAAAATCGTATTGCTCATTTTCATATTTTATGAAAAACTTGCCATCTTGTGGCACACGTTTTTCAGAAATATCAAGACTTGACATGATCTTTATCCTCGAAACTACCGAAGCATGCATGGATTTGGGAAAAGCTGTAACTTTTCTTAAAACACCGTCCACCCTGTACCTAACAGTAACATTTTGCTGAGATGGTTCTATGTGTATATCACTTGCATTTTGAACTATTCCGTTCTCGATGAGAGTTTTTGCGAGTTTTACGGCCGGTGCTTCTTCAGACTCGATGATCTCTTCCTTTGGTTCTTCTTCCTTTGCAACCTCAAAAATAGGCGTTATCTCAGACGTATCTATTTGGGAACCAAAGATAAATTGGTAAGTAGACTCATAAACGTCCTTTGATATTATAGATACTTTGGGATTTAAACCGGTTAAAAACCTTATTTCCCTAACAACTTGGGTGTAATTAGTCACATCGTCAGTCGCAATCCAAAGGATATTATTTTCTTTTTTGTAAGGGATTACTCTGTAAGAATCTATAAGATTTTTTGGTATTACATTTATAACCTCTGAAGGTATATTCAAAGGCAATTCTTGGATTCTTGGCAGATTATATTGGGCTGCAAGCGCATCTGCTATATCGTTCCATGTGACCAAATGTTCCTCAACCAAAACTTCCCCCAGCAACTTTCCCTTTCCCTTAGAAATTTCGAGAGCCTTATCCAACGCTTCCTGAGTTATATATCCCATAGAAACAAGTATTTCGCCTATTCTTTTGTAAGGCGCTGCCAAGATAACCATCCACTCTCTATCTTAAAAACTCATCAAGGCCTGATCTGTATATGGCAGGGATGTCGCTGTCCGCAAAGAGAAGTTTGTCTGCCTCCTCAAATCCCGTTGCTATCAAAGTAACACGCATTTCATCTTCTGGAACACTTTCATCGATTATCAAGCCGAATTTTACATCCGCCTCTTCACTGCATCCTTGTCTTATCACCGAAGCGGCCGCGTGCATTTCCTTCATGGTAACATTTTTCGGGGCTGAAACGTTTAAGATTATGGAAGAAGCATTCTTAACAGGTTGTTCAAGCAACTTGGAATCCATTGCCATCTTTGCGGCATCTTCAGCCCTATTTGCTCCCTTGCCTATGCCTATGCCAAGCATGGCAGGGCCAGCATTTCTCATCACCGCTTCAACGTCTGCAAAATCAAGGTTTATGTATCCTCTTTTGGTTATGAGCTCTGATATTCCCTTTACACCCTGATGAAGCGTTTCGTCCGCTTTTAAGAAAGCTTCTGGTATAGTCGTATCTGGTGGAAGTTCTTCAAGCAATTTGTTGTTCGATATTCTTATAAGAGTATCAACGTTCGAATGAAGTTTTTTCAAGCCTTCCATGGCTATTCTCCACCTGTTATTTCCTTCAAAATAAAATGGAGTCGTGACTATTGAAACAGTCAAAATTTGCATTTCCTTTGCTATTTTTGCTATAACAGGCGTTGCTCCTGTACCTGTACCTCCACCCATTCCACATGTTAAAAACAAAAGATCTGTTCCTTCCAATATCTCCTGAATCTCTGGCTTGCTTTCTTCGGCAGCCTTTTCACCTATTTCAGGGTATCCTCCAGCTCCAAGTCCTCTTGTTGTTTCGGCGCCAAGTTGAATGGTTATATCGGCCTGACTTGCTTCAAGCACTTGAAGATCTGTGTTGGCAGCGACAAAAGTAACGTCTTTTATTCCGGCTTCTATCATCCGTGTTATGGCGTTATTTCCCGCTCCTCCGACTCCCATTACCTTTATTACAGGTACTCTTTTTACTTTTCTTTGCTTACTTGTATCTTCAGTGATCTCAAAAGGCATCTACATACCTCCTTCAAAAGAGATCATACCAGTTTTTTAAGAAAATCCCATAACTTTTTCAACGAACTGTTCGATTGTGCGCTTTCTCCAACTGTCTTCTCAACAGTCGCAGGTTGTTGCGTTGCCGTTGGCGATGGGGTCGTGAAAGTACTAGCCTTGACACTTTCCAACTTTCCATACTTATAAGTGTAAATGTAAGCACCGAACAAAGGACCATAAACTGGAACTCCCATTATATCTTCAGCGCCTGTGACTATAACGTTGTTTGAAGAAATGTAAGTTCCATTTCTTGGAACCATGTTGAAAACCGCTCCTGCCACTGATGATACGCCAGGTATTAAAGCACCTCCACCCGTTATGACGATACCAATTGGATTGAAAGATGGATTTGCGTTCATTATTTCGTTAAAACTCCGTCTTGAAAGGCTCAACATTTCCTTGGCTCTTGCGTAAGCCGCCATTGATATAGATCTTTTCTTAACATTTTTCTTGGCCTTACTGAAATCTACTATTTCTACCATTTCGTTTTCATTGACCTTTTCATAATCAAGGTTTGAATGGTAAAAAAGCAGTCTTTCTGCCTCCGGATAAGAGACTTTGAATATGGTCGCGATGTCCTTGACGATCTTCTCAATTCCAAGCGGGATAAATTTGTATCCTATTGGCATTCCGTCCATGTAAGCGGTTAACTTAAAGGTGGAATACCCAAAATCGAGACAGATTATTCCCCTATTCTTTTCATTTTCCGTCAACACACCTTCCCCTGCTATCAATCCGGGGTGCATGATGGTAATCGAATCAAAAGGATAGCCTTGGAAAAGATTTATCAACTCGCTTTTTGGCAGAGGATCCATTTTCACCCTTACCACATCTGCCGATATCTTTGAGGTTGTCATGGAGATCGGATTTACAACCTTTCTTTCTCCATCAAGAGTATATCTCACAGGTATCACATCAACGACATCTTGACTTTTTACAGCCTCGTTTCTTATTTCTTGAATTTGAGCATTTGATATAATTTCAGGTCTTGAAAAATCTTTATTCACTCTGGACAATTCAAGTGAAAAAAGATTTTCAGAAGCGGTAACGGCAAGATGACCACTTAAGGTTCTCTTCATCAATTGAGTTTGAAGTTCTCCAATCGCCTCGCCTATACTCGCTCTCAACCCAACAGCATCTATTATCTGACCTCCATAAAAGCCATTCGATTTAACGGTAGAATAACTGAGAATTTTAAATCCATCTGCTACCCTTTCACCGAATGCCGCCTTTATGTTGTAGGAACCTATATCAACTACCGTAATTCCCCCTACTTTAGCCATAAAATAGGGCACCTCCCTTTTGTGGAGTTTTGCAAATTATAACACCTCTATTGAAAAAACATCTTTTATAGATTAAAACGCCTTTCTATTTCTTTAATTATAGCAAGGAAAATTTGATTTTGATCTGCCCTTGCGTCTATCTTGACAAACCTTTTTGAATTTGATATCTGAGAGTATCCATCGATAACCTTTCTTATAAACTCGATACCCCCCGATTCTATCCTGTCTTTCTTTTCTTTTTTTCTCACTTCAAAGGTTTTTTCATCTATTTCAAGGTAAAAAGTCACATCTGGATAAATTAGTTGGGTTGCAAATTCATTTATAAAAACTACTATCTTCTTTCCAAGTCCTCTCCCAAATCCCTGATAAGCGACAGAAGAATCTATGTATCTGTCAAGAATAACAAACTCTCCAGACTCAAGTCTTGGCTTGACTTGCTCGTAAACAAGTTGAGCCCTTGAAGCGGCAAGCAACAAAAACTCAGTTTTCGGATCCATGTTTGAATTTTGGTTGTCAAGTAGAATATCTCTTATTTTTTCTCCGATTACCGTGCCACCCGGTTCTCTGAAAATAGCACATTTTAAATGCTTTTTCTCAAAATAATCCTTGAGCATTAAAATCTGGGTTGACTTTCCACATCCGTCTATTCCTTCAAAAGTTATGAGCGGCACACAACACCTCCATCAATGATTTATATCTTTTTCAATGAACAAAGCATACTTTGGTAAAAAACTTATTTTAACTGTACCAATAGGCCCGTTTCTTTGCTTGCCTATTATTATCTCTGCGTCTAAAGGTTTATCTGCATCCTCTTTCTCTTCCTCTTCTTTTTTGGATTTGTAATAATCCTCTCTGTGTATGAAAAGTACCACATCGGCATCCTGTTCTATGGCCCCCGATTCTCTAAGATCGCTTAGTCTCGGACGTTTTTCGCCACTTGGCCTTTGTTCAATGGCCCTTGAAAGTTGTGAAAGGGCAACAACGCAAATGTCAAGTTCTCTTGCAAGCAGTTTAAGGGCGCGAGATATATCTGAGATTTCTTGTTGCCTGTTGTCTCTCTTATCTCTTGAGTGCATCAATTGAAGATAATCGACAAAAAGCACATCAAGACCATATTCTTTTTTTATCTTTCTTGCCTTTGTTCTTATTTTCATGACATCCACAAGCGGATCATCATCTATGATTATGGGAAGATTTTTTAACCTACTCGCAGAATTAGTCAATCTTCGCCATTCTTCCGGAGAAATGTAGCCAGCCCTTAAACTTTGAAGATTAACGAAACCATCTGCACACAGCATCCTTTGGGCAAGTTGATCGGCACTCATTTCAAGGCTAAAGATGGCAACCTTTTCTTTGTATTCAAGTGCCATAGATTTGGCCATCGTTAGAGCCAATGCCGTTTTACCGAGAGAAGGCCTTGCCGCTATTATAACAAGATCTGACTTGTGAAATCCTGAGGTCAGCGCATCCAAAGATCTTAAGCCTGTCGGAAGTCCTGAAACAAGTAAACCGCTTTCGGGAGATTCTCTGTCAATTTTAAGTCGCTCTATCCTTTCAAAAGTTGTGTCCATGATCTCTTTCAAAGGCATATAAGTTCTTGAACTTTCCTCTTCTGCTATTTTGAAGATCGTGTTCTCCGCTTCGTTGAGTATATCCTGCGGATCTCTCTGATCATAAGCGGCGTCTATTATTTTCCCAGAAAGCGCTATAAGTTGCCTGAGTAAAGATTTTTCTTTGACTATTTTAGAATAGTACTCCACATTTCCAAGCACTGGTACCGAATCGGCGAAATGAACGATGTTTACTTCGCCACCAACAAGATCGAGTTGCTTTCTAGCACTTAAAAGATCTGTCACAGAAAGCACATCTATTGGCTTGTTATTTTGGAAAAGAGTCTCAATGGCTTGAAATATCAATCTTGTGGGTGTGAAATAAAAATCATCGTGTCTGAGTATTTCAAAAACGGTGTCGGCAGATTCTGGGTTTATGAAAAGTGCACCTATGACAGCCTCTTCTGCTTCTCTGCTTTGCGGAATCAATCTCAAATTCTCCATTTTATCACCTCAAAACACGGAAAAATTGAAATTGCCAGTTACAGGATCATAGGAGATTGACTTTTCAGGGAATTGAACTATGAACACAGTCAAAGTAAATTGAGAGAAATTAAAACCATTTTGCGTGTTAAAAGCGATCGTGCCTTTTAAGCCTAAACATTGTGATGCGGTTGTGAAATTCAGCGTCATCGATTGAACCTGCCAATTTGATATATTTCCTTGAGCCGATATTCCAAGATTCAAGGCTGGAATATTTGCCGAAAGTGTTATTGGTACTGGCCATACAAAGGATAAATTTGGAAAAATGTTCATCGAGAAATTCGAAGAAAGTTGAAGGTTTGTTATGAAGCCTAAGTTTCCGATGTTCGTTGTGATTTGGTTTGCAAGAGATAAAGGTGAGTTCGATGTGTAATTGGTGCCGTACGTGTAAAGTGTCTGCCCTTGATAAGAAACCCCCCCATATTGAGAATTCAAAGTTACCTGCGTGTTGATGGGTTTCAAGGCTGGAGATATTATCGAACTCGTGTTAAGCGCATTTTTAACGCCAAAAAGGTTGAAATTTGATGCCGTTGTAAGTGTTATATTTGACAACGGTGCAGTCGGGTTGTTGAAATCATAAGTTACCTGTCCTTGTGCACTCAACGGAATTAATGGAAAAGTGTAGTTTGCCGTAAAAGCAACGTTGTTTTGAAAGCTGTTGTTGCTGAAAGTGGAAAGATTTTGTCCCGTAACTTCTGTGTAATTGTAAAGTGCCGATAAACCAAGCCCGAAAAGGTTGTAAGATAATTTTGTGTTCGTAAGTAATGCTATTCTATCAGCAAGTTGATTAGCGCTTGAAAGCGCAACACCTGTCATAGCCCCATACGAAAAATTAAGACCAAGTCCATAAAAATTGTAATTAAGCGCGTTAAAAGCATACGTCGCGTCTATAAATGTGGAATAAGACAAAGGCTGATTTGTTCCTGCCGCAAAAGAGTCTGAATATGATCCGGATATGGAGTTCAACGTTAAAAATTTAACTGGCCATGAAAAATTTCCAGACAGAGAATGAGAGGTGGAAAAAGCATTTCCAGGAAGTGAAAAACTGCTGTTGCCGCTAAGAGTACCTGTGACATTTATAGGCCCTATGTTGGTGTTGATATTTTGGATTTGATAGGGCAGCGCATAACTTTGGCTAGCACCCGCAACGGTCTGGGTGAGTTTTGCGGCCATACTTCCTCCAAGCACATTTCCAGAAACAGAAAGACTTGAATTTTGGCTCGAAGTGTTTCCCGTTATCTGATCCTGGTAATTAAAAGCCGCATTGTATAGGTTGAAGAGCGTTCCAGAAACTCCAAATTGAACTAATTGTGATGTTATAAGGCCGGCAGTCTGAGAGTTAGAATAAGAAAAAGTGTAAGGAACGTTGAGGGCTGTTCCCGCAAGATCGATGCCATAAGTTGAAGGACCATTTGTGTAGTTGTTGGCATAAACGTCTCCGCTAAAATTTTGAGATGGCTGAAAATTAAATTGGGCAGAGGTGTACCAACCCTGGGATCCAGCGTAATTTATTGAAAATTGCATTGGCTGCTTCCCACCTGTTAAAGAATAGTAGTATTGTGGAAAATAGAAAAGGGGAATGCCTAAAAAGTACATGACGATGTTGTATGCTATAAGATGATCACCAGGCACAAGATATATCTTGGAAGCCGCGATTTCATAATGTGGAGGACTTGCCGTACACGTTGTTATGTAAGCGTTATACATCGTTGTAGTCCCACTTTGGGTGTCATAAATGGAATTTGCTCCAAAAAAATAAACATTTTGCGGTGTACCAGCGGCATTTTTTATGCTCACACTTCCCCTTAAATCCGTAAGTAAGGATGTATGTTCGTTGAGAAATACGGTCATCTGTGAAGCGTATATCGTGTTCTTGCCTTGAACGTAAACAACGTTGCCATAGAAAATAGCCTTAATTGCATATCTTTGATCGTTAAAGAAGATGTCAACGCTCGAAGATGAGATTGTGTATTGAGAAGAATTCAATTGAACTCCTCCAGTGTATTCAACTTCTGTTGCCGAAATTATTCGAAGTTCTCCAGCGCTCACCTTGAGTGTTTCAGCTCCAAATGCGTGTCCAGAAAAAATTCCAAAAGCAAGCACAACTACGGCAAAAGGTAAAACCCTAACGAGTATCTCCTTGATTTTGAAGATGATCTTGCTATCGAGCAAGAGAAAGAAGATAAGCCCAACGAACGCAAAAATGATATCGGGTAGCCATGCGGCCAGCACCGGATCTATCATGCCACTCTTTCCCATGGCGCTTAACCATGCTCCAGATCCTTGGTAAAGTACTACAAGCACAAAAGTTATTATGGCGCTCCAAGCCTTACTCTTTATGCCGAAAAACAAAGAGAATGGAACTCCAAAAAAGGCTATTATGAGAGCACCAAGAGAGTTAGCATATCTTGAATAAAGTTCAACGATAAAAGGCTTTGCATCGAGCCCAAGTTTTTTAAAAAGTTTTATTCTTTCGATCAATTCTGATGAACTCATTTCCTGAGCGCTCTTTTGCGATCTTAAAAATTGTACTATATCCTGATTTATATCCAATTTCATCGTGTTAAAAGACATATCAAAAGTCAAAATACCGTTTTTGAGCGTGTAAATTCTCCCGTTTTGCAAGTACCATTTCTCGTCTTTGAAATAAGCGCTCTGTGCATATGTCACGGTCACTTCATTTCCAGCAAGATTGGTTATCATAACAGATCCGAATTGTTCAGTCTTTGGATCAAAATTACTCACGTAAAAGTAGTTGTTTCCTGCCCTGAAAAAAGTGTTAGTTTGTATGTTTGGAAAATTTGAATGATAAACAGATTTTTCAAGGTAATTAGACGCTTGCTCAGTAAAAGAAGGGACAACGTAATTGGTAATGAGATATGTTAAACCGCTTAACACAATTGCTATCATCAAGAAAGGAATGACAATGCGTTTTAAGTTGATGCCGTGCACCTGAAATGCCATCATTTCTCTTCTTGTCGAGAAATTGGAAAGTACCCAGAAGATCGCAAGCAATACGCCAACTGGCACGCCCATGCCTATGAACTGCGGTATGTAATAATAAAGCAATACGAAAAGATTCCATATACTCACGTGATTTTGTACGATGATATCGGAAAGCTGATACAAAATTTCTATGCTGACAAAGATTATAAAAACGACCAGACCTGCAAAAAAAGGAAAAACAAATTCTTTGGCAACGTACTTGTAAAGAGTTTTCAAACGGCACCCCCACCTACTTGAAGAGAATAGATCTTAAGGCAAAAATCTGTGACCTCTTCTATGGATTTGGAAATCATGATAAGCCTTAAAGCCCTTGAAACATTTTTCGGTGATTCCATCATGTAAAGTTTGAGTTCGTCTTCAATCCTATCTGAAAGATCGTCAACTTCGGCCTCGCTTTCTAACAACTCATCCATCATCTTTTCGTTAACGTCTGAAGTGTAAAAAGACAAACTTTTCCTGAGCATTCCTTCTGCTATGGACGCCATTTTAGGAAGATCTACGAAGGGTTTAAGTATTGGTTCTTTTGTTAATTCAATTGTATGGTAAGAAATTTTCTTAGAGTTGTCCCCTATCATTTCAAGCAAATTTGCGATCCATATCCCATTCGTTATTTGAACGAGGGGCTTCCCTATCGGCGCGTACTCCCCGATGATCAAAATTCCATCTTCAACGATCTTATTTCTCATCTCATCTGCCGATTTATCATCTGATATGACTTTTTTTGCCATATCAGAGTCTCTGTTGATAAGCGCGTATATAGACTTATCAAAGAGGTCTATGACGAGAATTCCCATTTTCATGAGAGATTCTTTGTAACTTTCGACCACCGAGATTGGTATCACATCATCACCCTGGTGTATTATATCATTTAGAGAGGATTTTTTATGGAGGTGGACATGAAGGCATTTGACATAACGGAATTATTGTTGGAAGGGTACAACATGAATGCATCCGACGTGCATTTAAGTGCAGACACACCGCCTATCTTTAGAATATACGGTGATCTCGTGCCTCAAACCAAATACGAACCTTACACCAGTGAGGAACTATCAAAATTTCTAACCGACTTGCTCAAATCCTTAAACTTGCCCTTAAACAAAAAAGAGATAGATTTCTCTTTCAGCCTCAAAAATGTTGCGAGGGTAAGGGCAAATATCTTTCTTGAAAAGGGAAACCTCACCGGTGCATTCAGAATAATAACATACAAGATAAGGAATTTCTCTGAGTTGGGCCTGCCGCCAATACTTGCAGATTTTGCCAATCATACAAGTGGCATAGTTTTGATAGCCGGACCTACTGGAAGCGGGAAATCCACAACTCTTGCTGCAATGATCGACAAGATAAACCAAGAAAGGCCCGTCCATATAATAACGATAGAAGATCCTATCGAATACATCTTTCAAAGCAAGCGGGCCTTAATACATCAAAGGCAACTTGGAAATGACACCGACTCGTTTTCAGATGGTTTGAAGTACGCACTAAGACAGGATCCAGATGTCATCCTTGTTGGAGAAATGAGAGACATAGACACGATGAGACTTGCACTTACCGCCGCAGAAACTGGCCATCTTGTGTTTTCAACAATACACACGAATTCCGCAGGCTCTGCACCAGAAAGAATAATAGACGTTTTTCCGGAACATCAACAAAAACAGATAGCAATCCAACTGTCAAATACCCTTGTTGGAGTTGCATATCAAAGACTTCTTCCTGCCACGAACGGTAAAGGCTACGTGCCGATAGTTGAGATCCTTACAGGTACTGTGGCTGTAAGAAATTTAATACGTGAAAACAAATTGCATCAGATTGATTCCATGATAGAAACGGGAGGAAAATTTGGCATGATAACCTTTGATGAGGCACTCAAACGTGCCATATCCTTAAACAAAATAAAGCGCAGCGATGCCCTTATTTATGCAAAAGAGCCTGCAAATCTTTAATGGCG